>NZ_JBJIAJ010000018.1:0-58453 GCF_045310925.1 Mycobacterium sp. SMC-15
CCCGAGTCCCCAAGCGCGCACAATCACGTGAGGCAACGAACCCGCCCTCGCGCGCATCTTGACGTGAGGCAACACGGACTTTCCCGTTACCGATGAGACGGGTGTGGCGTACGGCACCATCTCGCTCTCGGCGCTGCGAGCGGTCGGGACTCCGGAGCACCGGGGCTGCCCTGCCGTCCCAGCTAATCGGGCCGGAGTTGGCTGCCGGCGCGTGGTGGTGCTGGGGCATCGTGAATGGCCGCGAACTCCTTGTGGGCCCTCTTCAGGCGCAGGTATGTGGATCGCCCTTTGGATTCTCAGCTCGTACTTGGATCGTGTGGCGTTGCAATTGCATAGCCCCAGGTAGAACAGTTCTCGTTCGGAGCGCCAGCTTGCGAGGGAAACGGCGAGCGATCTGTAGCGACCAGGGAATATAGGTTACCTGCGGGTAGCTTCGCCTGTTTTGCGTGAGCGAAAATTATTAGCCGCATAGGAATGAAAATGGTGCTTGACTAGGCAATATTGGCTCGAAATGTGATCGCCATCACCAGAAATCCGCGATCGGATCAGGAAATCTTTATTTTTCCCTAGACATCACAAGTTTATCCGGAGTAGCTTTCGCCTTGTTCATGTCGGCAGTTGCCGGGCAGGGCGACCGTCGAGATGTGTCGGGCTTACGCGATATGCGGAGCACAACATAAGGAGACGGTCGTGCAGCAAACTCTTCGCCCCTACGTCACCGCCGGCATCGTGATGGTCGGGAGCGGCTTGGTCGCGGTCACCCCGGCGGCCACCCCGGTGGCAGAAGTCTCCGTCGTCCGGGATGTGGCGCTGACCGCCGACGGCGGCATCGTAGGCAGCCTGCTCGGGACCTGGCAGGACGTGTGGAATGCAACCTCGGACAATGTGTCCCGGCTTCTGCAGAACTACTACCTGGCGCCGAATGTCAGCTTCCAACAGTTCTTAGCCAACCAGGGCGACTTCTGGCAGCAGGTGTTCGACGACCCCACGAAGCTCAACAGTGTCATGGCGCAGATGCAGGACAACCTGGAGAAGGTGCTGACCGGCTACTCGCTGGGGGGTGCATCCGACGAAACCATTGCGACCGTCCAGAACCACATGCTCAGCGCGGGGGACGGCGCCACCGACCTGCTCGGCCACATCGGGCTGGTGCAGCTGCTGCCGCAGTTCCTGCCGGCCGGTATCGATCCCGCGATGGTGACACCGATCGTCAACTTCCTGTCGTCGCCGCTGAGCGGGATGATCATGGGCATGATCGGCCCGGGCATCAGCCCGTGGGTGGCGCTGCTCAACAGCATCGAGGCGAACGACAGTTTCACCGACACCCTGGCCAACATGTCCGGCGCGTTCTTCAACGGCGCGACACTGAGTCTGGATTCCTTGCTGCCGCTGATCAACCACGCCGGATTCTTCCCGCCGGGGCTGAGCATGGAACATCTCGACATCGCGTTCGGCGGGTTGTTCACCCCGGGCTCGGTGGCCGTCGGCCCCTATGAGGTGCTGGGTACCGGCGGGCAGGTCGCCGATTCGGTTCCCGCAGTGGGCGGTTCGATCTTCAACAGCATCGGCCTCGACCTGGGCGGCGTGCCCCTGCTCGGCAGTCTGAGCATCGCCAGCCAGGCGATCGGTCCGATCGGGTCCTGGCTGGCCTGGGACCAGACCATCGGTGCGCTGCTCGGATCCGGTTGGGACGGCAAGGGACCCGTCGTGGTCACTCCACCCGGTGCCGGGATCGACCTCCCCAACATTCCGGACGTCCCACCCCCCGACATCAGCGACACCGACCCGGGGTCGAGCCTGTCCACCGACTGGCTGGGCGACTTCTTCGGACTGTTCAGCTGATTCGGCTCCGTGACTCGATCCCAGACCCCAACTACTCGATAGCACTGCTTTCACACAGGAGAGGTGTTCGCACATGACTCAGCACAGCAGCAGCCGAAGTGGCCGTCGCGGTAAGCGGGTGATCGGTGCCGGCAGCGCGGTGGGTGCGTTCCTGGCATTCGGGATGGCGCCGATGGTCAGTGCGCCGGCCGCCCAGGCCGACGACTTCGGGCTGGACGGTCTGTTCGACTTGTTCTTCGATCCATCACCGGCCGATGGCGGCGCCGATTGGTGGGCCAACGGCCTGGACTGGCTCACCGGCTCCGACGGTGTGTCGGCGTCGCTGGACTCCGGTGTTGCGGCCGGTGGCGCCTTCGACATGGCCAGCATCATCGACCAGTGGTTCTACACGCCGCTGCACACCGGTCTGGAGTTGTGGATCAACAGTGACTTCGGGTCGGTGGTCAACGGCTGGATCAACGACATCGCCGGGGTCTACCTGATCGGCGACGGCGCGGCCGGCACCGCGGAGAACCCCGACGGTGGCGCGGGTGGCCTGTGGTTCGGCGACGGTGGTGCGGGCTGGGACAGCGACGCGGCGGGAGTCGACGGCGGCAACGGCGGTAACGCCATCGGCATGATCGGCAACGGCGGCGCCGGTGGCGATGGTTTCGGCGGCAGTGACGGCGGCGACGGCGGGGCCGGTGGCATCTTCATGGGCAACGGCGGTGCCGGCGGCGCGGGTGGAGCCGGTATCGGCGCCACTCCCTTCGGTACGGGCGGCGCGGGCGGCAACGGTGGTGACGGCGGCTTCTCGGCGGCTTGGTTCTTCGGTAACGGTGGCGTCGGTGGGGCCGGCGGCAACGGGGTCGACGGCGCTAACGGATCATGGAGCGCGGCAACCAGTCCCGGTGCCGGCCAAGGCGGCGGCAGCGCCGGCTGGGGCGGTGCCGGCGGGCGTAGCGGCTACATGTTCGGCAGCGGCGGCGACGGCGGCCGCGGCGGGACCGCGGGCAACGGCGGCGACGGCGCTGCGGGCACCGCTGAAAACCTCAATGGCGGCAACGGCGGCTACGCCGGCACCGGCGGCCTCGGTGGCGAGGCCGGGGCACGAGCCTCGGCCGGCGTCTACGGTTCGGCGCTCTACGGACATGCCGGCAACGCGGGCGCGTCCAGCATCTCCGGGAACGGCGGTGACGGCGGCGACGGTTACAAGGACGGCACCGGCACCTATCTCGGCGACGGCGGCAAGGGCGGTGCGGGCGGAGATGGAGCCCCGTCGTCCGGCGGCAACAACCGTCTGGGTGTGGACGGCGGCGCCGCCGGTAACGGCGGTGACGGCGGCGTCGGAATTAACGGCGGCGACGGCGGCGCCGGTGGCCGGGGCGGCGGCATCAGCAGCGACGCGGTCGCCAATGCCGGCAACGGTGGCAACGGTGGTAGCGGCGGCAACGGCGCAGCCGGCAATGGCGGCAACGGTGGGGCCGGCGGGGGCGGCGGCACGTCCACCGGCGCCGGCGCCAGCGGCAACGGCGGCAGCGGCGGCAATGGCGGTAACGGCACCGCCGACCAATCCCTCAAGACCACGGGCGGCAGCGGCGGCGCCGGCGGCGCGAGCAACTTCGGTGGCGTCAGCGGAAACGGCGGCAACGGTGGATCCGGTTCGTACGCCGGCGGCAATGGCGGGGCCGGAGGTTCGTCGGCCGGCGCCGGTGACGGCGGCGACGGTGGAACCGGCGGCAACGCCAGCGGCTGGAAGGACACCGAGGGCGAGCAGTTCGCCGCGGGCACGGTCTTCGGCAAGGGCGGCAACGGCGGCGCCGGTGGCAGCGGCGGCAGCACCGGCGGCTACGGCCGAAGCGGTGGACTCGGCGGCGACGGCGGCGCCGGCGGCAATGGACCCACCACGGGCGGGGCGGTCGGCCAGGGCGGCAACGGCGGTAACGGAGGCACCGGCGGCAGCGCCGTCACAGGCCTCAACGGCAGCCTCGGCGGTAACGGCGGCGCCGGCGGCAATGGCAGTGCGATCGGCGGCAACGGCGGCAACGGCGGTGGGGGCGGCGGCGCCATGACCGGATTGGGGGCCAACGTCACCGGCACTGGCGGCAACGGTGGCAACGGCGGGGCCGGCGGCACCAGCGGTGGCGTGGCAATGCCCACCAACACGTCCGGCCTGACGAGCCACGCCGGCAACGGCGGCAACGGCGGTTCCGGCGGTATGAGCCAGTTCAACGCTCCCGGCAACGGTGGTGCCGGCGCTGCCGGCGGCAACGCGTCCGGCAGTGTGGACGCCGGTAACGGCGGCAACGGTGGTGCCGGCGGTATGGGTGGCAGCGGCAACATCGGCAGCAGTTTCCCGAAGGAGGCCGGGGGCGACGGTGCCGTCGGATACACCGGTGGCATCGGTGGTGCCGGCGGGGCCGGTGGCACGGCCCAGGCCGGTGACGGTGGCGCCGGCGGTAAGGGCGGTACCGGCGGTATGGGCGGTACCGGTGGAGCCGGCGGGAACGGCCGCGTCGACGACGGCGGCAACGGCCTCGACGGCGGTAACGGTGCCGCGGGTGGCGTTGGCGGAGTCGGCGGCGCCGGTGGTGCTGGCGGGGCCAGCACCAGTGGCGCCGATGGGACCGGCGGCAATGGCGGAGACGGCGGCGCCGGTGGTACCGGCGGGAACGCCGGGAACAGCGGTGTCCCCACTGGGACCGGTAAGGCTGGGACGCCCGGAAACCCGGGCACGGGCGGCGCGGGCGGCGCCGGTGGCGGCGCCGGCAGCCCGGGCGGCACGCCGGGCGGCACGGGGGCTACCGGGGCCAACGGTCAGCCGGGCACCTGAGCCGAGGGGTCAATCGCGGTCGCCGGGTCCATCACGGACTCGGCGATCGCGGTCGGTCATACGGCGCAAGATAATCCGGGAAGCGCTCTGGAATGACGTTCTCTAGGAACGCTTCAGGGGGCTTGTGATCTGCTCACAGGCATCGGCGATCTCCGATACCTGCGGCCGACTCAACGGGCCGATGAAGTGGGCCCGGACCGAATCTGCGTACGTGGTCATGGCCTGTTTCACAGCTTCTCGCCCCTTGGCGGTGATGGTCAGCATCACCCGGCGGCGATCCCAGGGATCGACGTTCCGCTGCAACAGGCCATGCTCTTCGAGCCGACGAATATGTCTGGTGAACCGGCTCGGAAGTGATGGCAGCGACTTGGGGAGCTCGCCCATTTGAATTCGCCCGGTGGGGGATTCGCCCACGACTGCAAGCACGTCCACCTCGATCAGTGAGAGTCGGTGTGCATCATTCAACCGCTGGTCAAGCATCGCGGTCATTCGCAGCGTGGTGTCCAAATAACTTTGCCACGAGTTGTATTCGTCAGCATCGAGTTCGCAGCCACTACATCGAGGACGGCTCATCGCACGCTCGCCATCAGGCGATGTTAGCCCGACATCGGTTTCCAGTCAGCCGATTTCGCGAATCGGTGACTTACCGCGGCACGTGAAAATCCACCAGCGCGGCCGATCCCAGCTCCACGTCCGCCCAGCTGCCGGCGACGTGAAGAACGGCGATTCCCGACGTCGGGTACTTCTCCGAGATCCGTTGGGCTACGGCGGCCTCGGTGCCGGGGCCGGCCAGTCCCAGTGCGACGCTCGACATCGCCGGCTCGTGACCGATCACCAGCAGCGTGTCGACGTCATCGGGAACGGTGTTGATCGTCGCGATCACGGTTCCGGGGGCCGCGTCGTAGAGATCGTCGACATAGCGCACCGGTGCGGCCAGCGCCGTCCGCTCATACGTCGCTCGGGTGCGGGCGGCGGTCGAACACAGCACCGCATCAACGGCCGGCTCGTGGGCACGCAGCCAGTCCCCGGCCAGCCCCGCTTCCCGGATCCCGCGCGTCGCCAACGGGCGCTCGTGGTCGGTCGCCCCGGGCGGATAGTCCGACTTGGCGTGCCGCAGCAGGATCAGGGTGCGGTGAGTGCTCACCCGCTCCAGGGTAGGGGTGGCCGATATCGCCCGCGCTATCCGACTCGCAACGATCTCACCGTGATCTCGGTGGTGCTGAAGTGCCGGATGTGGCACACGAGTACGACGCGCGGTTCGGGTTTGCGGACCTGCCGATCGAGGTCCGCGGGCTTGTCGGTGACCGGCCATACACTCGCGATGCCCGGCCGCCGGCCCGGCGGAAAGGGTCAGGACCGACATGCGATTCGTGCACACCGCCGATTGGCAGCTCGGCATGACCCGGTACTTCCTGGCCGGCGACGCCCAGCCGCGTTACTCGGCGGCCCGGCGCGACGCGGTGGCCGGGCTGGGAGCGCTGGCGACGGAGACGGGCGCGGAGTTCGTGGTCGTCGCCGGGGATGTGTTCGAGGACAACCAACTCGCCCCTGAGGTCATCAGTCAGTCCCTGGAGGCCATGCGCACCATCGGGGTGCCGGTCTATCTGCTCCCCGGAAACCACGATCCACTCGATGCCGCATCCGTCTACACCAGCGCGTTGTTCACCGCCGAGTGCCCGGACAACGTGGTGGTGCTCGACACCGCCGGCGTGCATCAGGTCCGTCCCGGCCTCGAGATCGTCGCCGCGCCGTGGCGATCCAAGCGCCCCACGACCGACCTGGCGGCGGCCGCACTGGACGGCCTGGCCGCCGATGGCACTATCCGGGTCCTGGTTGCTCACGGCGGTGTCGACGTGCTGGACCCTGATCCGAACAACCCGGCACTGATCCGGATGACTGCCCTGCAGGACGCCCTGTCTCGCGGCGCGATCCACTATGTCGCCTTGGGGGACAAGCACTCTCGCACCCAGGTCGGGGAGACGGGCCGCATCTGGTATTCCGGTTCGCCAGAAGTCACCAACTTCGACGACATCGAATCCGACCCCGGCCACGTGCTGGTGGTCGACATCGATGAGGCCGACGGCGCCGTGAGCGTGGACTCGCGCCACGTCGGCCGATGGCGTTTCCTGACGCTGCACCGCCAGCTCGACACCGGCCGGGACGTCACGGACCTGGATATCAACCTCGACCAGCTGCCGGACAAGGAACGCACCGTAGTTCAGCTGGCGCTGACGGGTTCACTCAGCGTCACCGACCGGGCCGCCCTCGACGTCTGTCTGGACCGGTATTCGCGGCTGTTCGCCTGGGTGGGCACCTGGAAACGTCATACCCACCTGGTGGTGGTCCCCGCCGACGGCGAGTTCGCCGACCTCGGAATCGGCGGTTTCGCCGCCGACGCGGTCGAGGAACTGGTCGCCGCCGCCCGCGGTGTCGACACCGGTGCTGCCGACGACGCCCACGCCGCGCTGGCGCTGCTGCTGCGCCTGGTCGATCGGGGAGTGGCATGAGACTGCACCGGTTGGAGCTGACCAACTACCGCGGCGTGGCGCACCGAGAGATCGACTTCCCCGACCACGGCGTGGTGGTGGTGTCCGGCGCCAACGAGATCGGCAAGTCCTCGATGATCGAGGCGCTTGATCTGTTGCTGGAGTCCAAGGACCGCTCCGCCAAGAAAGACGTCAAACAGGTCAAACCCACCTACGCCGATGTGGGCGCCGAGGTCACCGCGGAAATCAGCACCGGGCCTTACCGTTTCGTCTATCACAAGCGCTTCCACAAGGCGCCCCGGACGCAACTGACCATCGTCGAACCGCGCCGCGAGCAGCTCACCGGCGACGAGGCGCACGAGCGGGTCCGCGCCATGCTGGACGAGACCATGGACACCGGCCTCTGGCAGGCCCAGCGGGTGTTGCAGGCTTCCTCGACGGCGGCGGTGGACTTGTCCGGATGCGATGCGCTGTCGCGGGCGCTGGACGTCGCCGCAGGTGACACCGCCACCCTCAGCGGAACCGAGCCCGTGCTCATCGAGCGCATCGATGCCGAGTTCGCGCGCTACTTCACGGGGACCGGGCGACCCACCGGGGAGTGGGCCGCTGCCATCGCCGCGCTGGCCGCCGCCGACGCCGAGGTGGCGCGCTGTGCGGAGTTGCTCGCCGAAGTGGACGACCGGGTGCACCGGCACGCCGAGCTGTCCGAGCAGTTGGCGAAGTTGACCGACGAGCAAGCCGCGGCGGACTCCCGGTACAGCGCAGCGCAGGCCGCCGGCGCCGCGATCGCGGAGTTGCGCGGCCGGCTTCGCGACGCGCAGTTGGTGGCCACCGCGGCCAAAGCCACTGGCGCCGCCACGGACAGCGCCCACGCCGAGCGGATCCGGCAGCGCGACGAACTCGAATCCCGGACCGCCGCGATCAGCCTGCTGGACAACGAGATCGACGGCGCCGCCGCGGCACAGGGCACCGTCGATACCGACGCCGCCGCGGCCGACACCGCTGCGGCCGACGCCGCGCAAGCCGTGGACGCCGCCACCGAACGCGCCGCATCCGCCCGTCGCATTGTCGACCAACTCGCCGCTCGCGACGAGGCGGATCGGCTCGCTGACCGGCTCGCCCGGCTCGACGCCACCGACCGCCAGCTCGCCGAGGTAGCGGGCGAGTTGACGCGGATAGTCGTGACCGAGCCGATCCTGCGCCGGATCGAAGAAGCGTCGGCGGCCTGCGACCGGAGCGAGGCGTCGCTCGCCGCGATCTCGGCGACACTGGAGCTCGCCGCGATCGCCGACATCGACCTGGTGATCGCCGGCGAACCCACGGCGCTGCCCGCCGGCCAGAGCTGGTCGGCGACCGTCACCGACGGCCTTGAGGTCGACGTGCCCGGCCTGCTGCGGGTGCGTGTCCGCCCCGGCGACAGTGCTCGTGAGGCCAATGTCAAACATGCTGCGGCACAAGCCGAACTTGCCGATGCACTGGCGGCGGCCGGCGTGACCGATCTGGCGCAGGCGCGCCACGCCGACCAACGGCGCCGCGAACTCCAAGGCAGCCGCGACCAGTTGGCCGCCACCCTGGCAGCGTTGCGCGGTGACGAGGAGATCGGGGCGTTGCGTACCCGGCTGACTCGGCTGCGCGCCGAGCAGGGCGAGATCCCCGCCGGGATCACTCCCGAGCAGGCCCGCGCCGACCGTGACGCGGCCGAGGCGCTGCGGACGCAGGCTGGCATCGACTGCGAAGCCCTGCGCCGCGCCGCCCAGGATACGACGGCCCGCCGCACGGAAGCTGCCACGCGGCTGGCGCTGCTGCGCGACAAGGTGGCGGCGCAGCGCGGTGAGCTGGAGGCGGTCAGCCAGCGTCTTGCCGCACAGCGGGCGACGGTCAGCGATGACGAGCTGGCGGCCGCCGCCGAGTCCAACGCGCAGGCTTTGCGCACCGCCGAGAAGCGCATGGCGGAGTTGTCCGAACAGCTGGGAGCCGCCGCACCCGAGGCGATCGACGCCGAACTGACCGCAGCGGACACCGCTGCGCAGGCGCTGCGGGCCCTGCACGCCGAGACCGCCCGCGCGCTGCACGAGGTGGAGGTCGAGCTTGACGTGTTCGGCACCCAGGGGCGGCGGGGCCAGCTCGACGCGGCACAGACCACGCGGGAACACGCTGCGGCCGAACACGATCGGATCGGCCGCCGGGCACGCGCGGCGGCGCTGCTGCGGTCCACCATGATCCGCCACCGCGACGACACCCGGCGGCGCTACGTCGAGCCGTTCCGCGCCGAGATCCAGCGACTGGGCGCGCATGTGTTCGGTGCCGATTTCGAAGTCGACGTCGACACCGACCTGAAGATCTGCGCGCGCACCCTTGGTGGGCGCACCGTGCCCTATGAGTCGCTGTCCGGTGGCGCCAAGGAACAGTTGGGCATCCTGACCCGGCTGGCCGGGGCGGCACTGGTGGCCAAGGAGGACAGCGTCCCGGTGGTGATCGACGACGCACTCGGCTTCACCGACCCCGACCGGTTGGAGAAGATGGGCGCGGTGTTCGACGCGGTCGGTTCGCACGGCCAGGTGATCGTGTTGACCTGCAGTCCGGATCGCTACCGCAGCGTCACCGACGCCCACCGCATAGACCTGACCGCTTAGCTAATCCGGAGTATTACTGGCTGGCCCACGGGTTGATCAACTCGACGCCGAGGTCTCGGAAATGCCGGATGTTGCGGGTGGCAAGCGCCGCCTTTCTGGCGACGGCGATTCCAGCGATCTGGACATCACGCACCTCGACGGGGCGGCCCTCGCGACTGCCCCGCGCCGCGAGGCCGGCAGCGGCCACCGCGGCCGGCTGATCGAATGTCTGCACGCGACCGTCGAGGTCCTCGGCGAGCAGTTGCGTGAACGCCAGCTCGAGGCGCCGACGACGCTGGCTTGGCTCGAGTAGTTCCAGTCCGGTCCACACCTCGAAGACTGTGACGGATGTCGTCCAGATCGACTCGGCCGGCAGGCCGTCGAGCCACCGCACCACCACGTCGTCTGGCCGCTGCTGCATCAGCGCGGAGATCACGTTGGTGTCGAGCAGGATCACTGGTCGCCGAACTCCGCCGGGCGCACAGGATGTCCGCGCAGCTCATCGATCTCCCCGTCGAGACCGACTTTGGCGAATCGAGCCGAGATTCGTGAGCCGAGTCGAGCTGGCGGCTCGTCCGCGTCTCGGACCGCGTTGCGCAGGATCTCGCGCACCTCCTCTTCGGTACTGCGGCCGTGTCGGCGGGCGCGCTGGACCAGCTTTTGTTTGACGTCGTCATCAAGCTGACGGATCAGTATCTGAGCCACGTCAGAATGATATCGTGCTATCACCAGATGGTGACCTCGCTCTCTTGGCGGCGAGAACCTCACCGATCATCGGTTCACCTACGGCATTGCACAATTCAGTGCTGCGTCAGCGGGCACCGAACCAGGTGGTCAAGGCGTCGCTCAATCCGGCGGCGGACCCATCGCCGACCCACGCGACGTGACCGTCCGGACGGATCAGCACAGCATCGGGCGCCGCTACGGTGCCCAGGACCGGCAGCTCCCACGGGCCGTCGTAGTCGGCATCGAGCGCCGCTACCCGGTCAGCCCACGGGGTGATGTCGAAATCCCAAGGGGCACCGAAGTTCAGCAGGGCGCCGCGACCGTCGTGCAGCAGCGAGAAAACCGCCATTGTTCCGGCCGGCGTGGACACCTCCAGGTCAGGCATCCTTCGACCCAGCAGGGGATGCCCGTCGCCCAGGTCGTAGTGAATATCCAAGCCGCACATCATCGACGCGATCCGCCGGCGCGGCTCGTCCAGGCTCAGCAGTTCGGCCATGATGTCCCGCAGGGCGTCCACACGGGGGCCGGGCTCCAGCAGCGTGCCCTGGGCCAGGGTGTTGTGCAGTACGCGGGCGCCGACCGGATGACGCTCGGCGTGGTAACTGTCCAACAGGTCCTCGGGTGAGGTTCCGGCGAGCACCTGGGCCAGCTTCCAGCCCAGGTTCACCGCATCTTGCACACCGGTGTTGAGACCCTGCCCGCCCGCCGGGGAATGCACGTGTGCGGCATCGCCGGCCAGCAACACCCGCCGGTCACGGTAGCGTTCGGCCTGCCGGGTCACATCGGTGAACCGGCGGACCCAGCGGACATTATGCAACCCGTAATCGGTACCGCGCCGCGAGATCAGGGCTTGGCTGACATCGTCCTGGGTCGGCTCCTCGCCGGACTCCAGCTCCGGCGCGGTCACCATCACCCGCACCGGCCCGTCGGCTTCGAGGCGGAAGAACGAGTGGATGCCGATCTCGTCGCGGTGCAGCCCCCAGGGCGGCTCCTCGGTCAGATCGGCCTCGGTGATCAGGCAGATGGCCGTCGGGTCCCAACCGGGAAAATCGATCCCGGCCATCTTGCGGATCTCGCTGCGCCCGCCGTCACACCCGACCAGATACGCGGCGCGCAGGGTGGCGCCGTCGGAGAGTTCGACGTCGACGCCACAGTCATCCTGCGCGAAACCGATCACGTCACGGCCGTGGTAGATCCGCACACCCAACTCGTTGACCCAGTCGGCGAGGGTGCGCTCGACGCGGTACTGCGGCAGGCCGACGGTGTAGTTGTGCCGGGTCGGCAAATCGCTGATGTCCAACATGATCCACGCGAAGTGACAGATCTGGCCGATACGCCCCTGCGCCAGGAACCGGTCGACGATTCCGCGCTGGTCGAGGATCTCGATGGTGCGCGGGGTGATGCCGCCCGCCCGCGAGCCGATCAGGTCATGGCCGTCGCGTCGTTCGACAATCACGACGTCGACCCCGGCCAAGGCCAGCTCGCCCGCCAGCATCAACCCGGTCGGGCCGGCCCCGACGATCACCACTTGATGCCCGGTCATCAGTCCTTCAGGAATCCGATCACGGTGTAGTCCAGATCCGCCAGGCCCGGCGCCCCGAAGTTGGCCAGCGAACTGCGCACCGCCACATTGCCGGTGGTCTGGATCAGCGGCAGGCTGAATCCCTCGGCCCACAGCAGGCTGTCGACCTCGTTGGCCCGGGCTCGGGCCACCACCGGATCGAGCGCCTCCAGCGTCTCCTCGATCTTGGCGTCGATGGCCGGGCTGCCGATCTTGCCGAAGTTGGCCTCCCCGTAGGAGGCGGAGATCTGGTTCAGCCCGGCCAACGGGAATGCGTCACCGACCCAGCTGAATTGGGCGATGTCGAAGTCGCCGACGTTGACGTAATCGGTGAAGAAGCCGCCGCCGGCCTTGGCGTCCAGCTGCAGCTTGACCCCGATCTGGGCCAGGTTGTGCTGGGCCACTTGGGCGAACTGGCGGGTGCTCGACGCGTCGTAGAACAGGTGGCGGATCACCAGCGGGCGCCCATCCTTCTCTCGGAACTTCCCGTGCAACCTCCAGCCGAGCTCGTCGAGTTCGCGCGCGGCACGCTCGGGGTCGTAGGCCACCACCGCGCTGTTGTCCTGGTAGCCCTCCTGACCGGCGACGTAGATGTGGTTGTTCAGCGGTACCGGGTCAGCGGTCAGGCCGCGCTGGGTGACCTTGGCGATGGTGGACCGGTCGATCCCGCGCATGACCGCCAGCCGCAGCGCCTTGTCGGACAAGATGGCGCCTGGCGCCCCGTTGAAGGTGAAGTGGTTCCAGGCCGGGGTCGGTGCCCGCCTGATCGCGATGCCCTCGGTGCGCCGCGCGATCGTCAACTGATCCAGGGTGGCCACCCCGGTGGCGTCGATGGTGTGGTTCTGCAGCGCCGGCATCCGGGCGGCCTCGTCGAGCACCAGGTAGGTGATGGTGTCCAGCTTCGGTGTCCGGCCCCACCAGGCGGGGTTGCGGGTCAAGGTGATCCGCTGGCTGGTGCGATCCAGCGTCGACAGCACGAACGGCCCGGCCGAGGGACCCGGCTTGCTGAGCTGAGCCTTGTTGAAGGTCTGCGGGTCGCCGGTCATGCTGGCCGGCAACAGCATCGAGTTGCCCGCGAACATGCCCCGCCACTCCGCGTAGGGCTTGGCGAAGCGCATCACGGCCTGCCGGTCGTCGACTCCACGGGTCACCGAGGCGACCCGCTCAGCGCCGTTGGTGGTGGCGATCGCGTACCCGCTGTCGGCCCCGCTGGTGGCATGGATCTGGCTGGCGATGTCTTTCCAGGTGAGCGGTGTCCCGTCGCTCCACACCGCTTTCGGGTTGATCGTGTAGGTGACCACCTGGGGGTTGGTGCCGGTCAGCTCCACACTGGTGAAGTAGTCGGTGTCCACCGTCGCCGAGCCGTCCGGTCCGATGGTGAACGCCCGCGGCATGGTGGCCTTGAGCATGGCGGCGTTCTCGGCGAGGTTTCCGTCGATGTGCAGCGGGTTGAAGTTCGGCGGGAACTGCGTCATGGACAGCCGCAGGTTGCCGCCGTCGCGCAGTTTCGCCGGGGCCTGCGGGTTGATGTCGCTGGCGGTCCCGACCGTCGCGGTGCCTTCGGGCGCGGTGATATCGACTGCCGCGCATCCGCTCAGCGCCAAGCCGGCAGCAAACACGGTGGCCACCACCCCGTTGACTCTGCGTCCATGGCGGCCTCTTCTCGCACAACGTCGCCGTGAGTGCAGAGTCAATGTCCTATTCATGAGCGCGGCACTGCGGCCAGTAGGCGCCGGGTGTAGTCGTGTTGCGGATTGCCGAAGACCTGATCGGCCTCGCCCTGTTCGACGATCGCCCCGGCGAACATCACCGCGACCCGGTGCGCCAGGTGTTTGACCACCGAAAGGTCATGCGACACAAACAGGTAGGACAGTCCGAGTTGCTGCTGCAGATCGAGCAGCAGGTTGATGATCCCGGCCTGAATCGACACGTCGAGTGCGGACACCGGCTCGTCCAGCGCGAGGATCTTCGGCTGCAACGCCAGGGCCCGGGCGATGCCGATTCGTTGCTTCTGCCCGCCGGAGAACTCCGAGGGGTAGCGCAGCGCGTCGCCGCGGCGCAGCCCGACCAGCTCCAGGAGTTCGGCGACCCGGGCATGGATGGCGGCCTTGTCGGAGCCGTTGGCGCGCAGGGGCTCTGCCAGTAATTCGAAGACCGGCAGTCGGGGATCGAGGGAAGCGACCGGATCCTGGAACACCACTTGTAGATCACGCCGCAGCGCGCGACGGCCGTCCCGCTTCAATGCCGCGACGTCGGTGCCGAGGACTTCGATCGACCCGGACTGCGGCGCGGTCAGCTCCAGGATCTGGTGCAAGGTGGTGGATTTGCCCGAGCCGGATTCGCCGACGATGCCCAGCGTGCGGCCCTGCTGCAACTCGAAGCTCACGCCGTCGACGGCGCGCACCTCACCGGCGCGCCGGCGCAGCACGCCCTTGGTCAGCGGATAGGTCTTGACCAGGTCGCGGACCCGCAGCACGGTGGGGGACTCCCCGCTGATCGCGGCCGCCACTTCGGTGCGCACGCCGTAGATGTCGGCGGCGCTGCGCCCGATCACCTGATCGGTGTGAATGCATGCCGCCCAATGGTTCTCCCCGACGCTCAGCAGGTCCGGCTCAGCGGCCAGGCAGTCGTCGGCGGCCAACGGGCAGCGCGGGGCGAAGGGACAACCGGCATCGACCCCGGCTGTCAATGACGGTGGTGCGCCCGGGATCGGCACTAATCGGGTGCCCTGCGGGGCGTCCAGGCGGGGCACCGAACCCAACAGTCCCACCGTGTAGGGCATCCGGCGGTCCGAGTACAGAACCTCGACCGGTGCGGACTCGACCACCCGGCCGGCGTACATCACCAGTGCCCGGTCGGCGAATTCGGCGACCACCCCGAGGTCGTGGGTGATGATCAGCACCCCGGCGCCGGTCACGTCCCGCGCGGTCTTGAGGACCTCGAGGATCTGCGCCTGCACGGTGACGTCGAGCGCGGTGGTGGGCTCGTCGCAGATCAGCAGGTCCGGATCGCAGGCGATGGCGATGGCGATCACCACCCGTTGCCGCTCCCCGCCGGACAGCTCGTGCGGAAACGCCCGCGCCCGCTGCTCGGGCCTGGCGATCCCGACCAGTTCCAGCAGCTCGACCGCACGCCGGCGCGCCGCGGCGCGGCCTACCCGGGGCTGGTGCACCTCGATGGCCTCGGCGATCTGATCGCCCACGGTGTACACCGGTGTCAGGGCCGACATCGGGTCCTGGAACACCATCCCGATCGAGGCGCCGCGGAATTTCGACATGGCGGTGTCGCCCAGCCCGATCAGCTGCGTGCCGGCCAGCCGCACCGATCCGGACACCTGCGCATGCTCGGGCAGCAGCCCCATCACGGCCATCGCCGCCGCGGATTTCCCTGAACCCGATTCGCCGACCATCGCCACCACTTCGCCGGCGTCGACGTGGTAGCTGATGCCGCGTACCGCACGCACCGCGTCGGGACCGGTGCCGAAGGTCACGGCCAGGTCGGAGACTTCCAGCAGGGTGCTCATCGGCGGTCCCGCAGCGTCGCGGCGTCGGGGTCCAGTGCGTCACGCAGGCCGTCGCCGGCGAGGTTGGCGCAGACCAGGATGGTGATCAACACCCCGGCCGGGAACAGGAAGACCCACGGGAAGGTGATGGCCGAGGCGGTGCCGTCGGCGATCAGGGTGCCCAGCGAGACGTCGGGCGGTTGGATGCCGAAACCCAGGTAGCTCAAACCGGTTTCGGCCAGGATCGCCACCGCGACATTGAGTGCGGTGTCGATGATCAAGATGGACGCCACGTTGGGCACCACATGGTCGATGATGATGCGTCGGCTGGAGACGCCCATATAGCGGGCGGCCCGGATGAATTCGCGTTCCCGCAGGCTCATGGTCAGCCCGCGCACCATGCGGGCGCTGATCATCCAGCTGAACCCGGCCAGCAACAGCACCAGCAGCGCGATGTTGCCGCTGTTCTTGGTGCGCGGAGTGATGATCGCGATCAGGATGAAGGCCGGCACCACGAGGAGCAGGTCGACCAGCCACATCAGCACCCGGTCGCGCCATCCGCCGAAATAGCCTGAGATCGCTCCGACGGTCGCGGCGATCACCGTGGAGATCAGTGCCACGCACACGCCGATCAGCATCGATTTCTGCATGCCGCGCAGGATCTGTGCCAGCAGGTCCTGGCCCAAAGCGTTGGTGCCCAACCAGTGTCGGGCGCCCGGTGGAACCAGCAGCGCGTCGTAGTCGAGGTCGGTGTAGGAGTAGGGCAGCAGGCCCGGCAGCGTGTAGCAGCCGACGAACATCACCGCCAGCAGGGCCAGCGCGGCGACGGCGCTGCGGCTGCGCAGGAATCGGCGCAGCACCAGGGTGCGCCGCGAAGCGAATTCGACCTCGGCGCTTGTCATGAGACCCGCACCCGCGGGTCGAGCATCGCGTAGATGACGTCGGAGAGCAGTCCGGCCAGCAGCACCACCGCACCGGAGAACACCGTGATGGCCGCGACGATATTGGTGTCCTGGGTCGCCACGCCCTGCACCACCCATTCGCCCATGCCGTGCCAGCCGAAGATCTTCTCGACGAACACCGCGCCGGTGACCAGGCCGGCCACCCCGTAGGCGAACAGTGTCGCCATCGGGATCAGCGCGGTCCGCAGCCCGTGTTTGAACAGGGCGCGACGGCGGGTCAGGCCCTTGGCCCGTGCGGTGCGGATGAAGTCCTGGCCGAGCACGTCGAGCATCGCGTTGCGCTGGTAGCGGCTGAAGCTGGCGGCCGCGCCCAGCGCCAGGGTCAGCGACGGCAACACCAGGTGCTGCAGCCGATCGGCCAGGCCGGGCCAGAAGCCGGTGACCAGCCCGGGGGAGGTCTCCCCGGTGTAGTCGAACAGTTGCGCGCCCAGGGCCCAGTTCACCCGCAACGCGCTGAGGATCACCAGGTTGGCCAGGACAAAGGTCGGTACCGAGAGCACCAGCAGCGCCGCCATGGTGATGACCCGGTCGGATATTCGGTACTGGCGCACCGCGCCCCAGGCGCCGGCCACCACGCCGATCACGGTGCCGGCCAGTGAACCGACGACCAGCAGTCGCAGGCTGACCCCGATGCGCCGTCCCAGTTCCCCCGAGACCGGCTGACCGGTGACGGTGACCCCGAAGTCGCCGCGCACGGCGTGGGTGGCCCAGTGCGCGTAACGCAGCGGAATCGGCTTGTCCAGGCCCAGTTCGGTGGCCTTGGCGTCGATCACCGCCTGCGGCGGACGCGGGTTGCGCTGCATCAGGCTGTCCAGCGGCGCGAAGGCCAACGAGGTCAGGCAGAACGTCAGAAACGATGCGAGACCCAGCAGCACCAGGTAGTTCAGCGCCCGGCCGGCCAGAAACCGCGTCATGGCCAAAAGGGTAGAGGGTGCCGCGGACCCCCACCCCGTTCCCACCACCGCGAGCGTGCGTGTCTGTCCGCGACACACCGGGGAGATCTGTACATCTACGCACGCTCGCGGCGGGGTAGGCGGCCGTCCGGAGACGATTTTTTGCGTGATTTTTACCCGTGATCTCCCCGGGTTCGTTCACTAGGCTGCGCTGCACCGCGACAGAGGAGAAGACCTGTGACCGTCACCGATGACTACTTGGCGAACAACGCCGAATACGCGAAGACCTTCAAGGGTCCACTGCCCATGCCGCCGAGCAAGCACGTCGCGGTCGTCGCCTGCATGGACGCCCGCCTCGACGTCTACCGGGTGCTGGGGCTCAACGAGGGCGAGGCGCACGCCATCCGCAACGCCGGGGGCGTGATCTCCGACGATGCGATCCGCTCCCTGGCGATCAGCCAACGGCTGTTGGGCACCCGCGAGATCATCCTGATCCACCACACCGACTGCGGAATGCTCACCTTCACCGACGACGACTTCAAGCGCTCCATCCTGGAAGAGACCGGCATCCGCCCGACATGGTCGGCCGAGGCATTCCCGGATCCGGTCGAGGACGTCCGCCAGTCATTGCGGCGGGTCAAGGCCAGCCCGTTCATCACCCAGACCACGTCGCTGCGCGGATTCGTCTTTGACGTCGCCACCGGCAGGCTCAACGAAGTCAGCCTGTAGCTGCTCCCTCTCCCGGGGGAGGGCGAGGATCCCGACGAGGGTGCGCACATGTCCGTGCCTGAGCGGTGTGTCGGCGTACAGACACGCACGCTCGCGCAAGGGGGGAGGCGCACGAGGGCGGCCGGGCCGCGTAGATCACATTGACAGCGAGACAGTGCGGCTGGTTGCATAACCGGCTATAACCAAGAAATATGGTAAGTCTCACCAAGATTATCGGGTATCTCTGGCAAGGAAGTCATGACCAGTAACGTCACCGCGCCCCCCGAGGCCTCCACGGCCGGGCACTATCAGCTCACGCATCTGCGCACCCTGGAGGCCGAGGCCATCCACATCATCCGGGAGGTGGCGGCGGAGTTCGAACGTCCGGTGCTGCTGTTCTCCGGCGGCAAGGACTCCATCGTCATGCTGCATCTGGCCGTCAAGGCGTTCGCGCCGGGCCGGCTGCCGTTCCCGGTGATGCATGTCGACACCGGCCACAACTTCGAAGAGGTCATCGCCGCGCGCGACGAGCTCGTCGCCCAGACCGGGGTGCGGCTGGTGGTTGCGTCGGTGCAAGACGACATCGACGCCGGGCGGGTGGTCGACGACGGTCCGTCCCGTAACCCGCTGCAGACCGTCACCCTGCTGCGGGCGATCCGTGAGAACAAGTTCGACGCCGCATTCGGCGGTGCCCGCCGCGACGAGGAGAAGGCCCGCGCTAAGGAGCGGGTGTTCAGCTTCCGTGACGAGTTCGGTCAGTGGGACCCCAAGGCCCAACGGCCCGAGCTGTGGAACCTCTACAACGGCCGGCACCGCAAGGGCGAGCACATCCGGGCGTTCCCGCTGTCGAACTGGACTGAGTTCGACATCTGGTCCTACATCGGCGCCGAGGAAATCGCCTTGCCGTCAATCTATTTCGCGCACCAGCGCAAGGTTTTCCGGCGCGACGGCATGCTGCTGGCCGACCACGAGTTCCTGCGCCCCGTCGATGGTGAAGAGGTTTTCGAGACCTCGGTCCGGTTCCGCACCGTCGGCGACGTCACGTGCACGGGTTGTGTGGAATCCACGGCGGTCACCGTGCAAGAGGTGATCGACGAGACCGCGGTGTCGCGGCTGACCGAGCGCGGGGCGACTCGCGCCGACGACCGGATCTCCGAAGCAGGCATGGAAGACCGCAAGAGGCAGGGGTATTTCTGATGGGTGCGGCAACCACGCTGCTTCGTATCGCCACGGCCGGATCGGTCGACGACGGCAAGTCCACGCTGATCGGGCGGCTGCTGTTCGATTCCAAGGCCGTCATGGAGGACCAGCTGGCCTCGGTCGAGCGCACCTCCCGGGAGCGCGGTCACGACTACACCGACCTGGCCCTGGTGACCGACGGTCTGCGCGCCGAGCGCGAGCAGGGCATCACCATCGATGTCGCTTACCGCTATTTCGCAACGCCCAAGCGGAAATTCATCATCGCTGACACTCCGGGGCACATCCAGTACACCCGCAACATGGTGACCGGAGCCTCGACCGCCCAGCTGGCGATCGTGCTGGTCGACGCGCGGCACGGCCTGCAGGAACAGTCCCGCCGGCACACCTTCCTGGCATCGCTGCTGGGGATCCGTCACATCGTGCTGGCCGTCAACAAGATGGACCTGATCGACTGGGACGCCGAGAAATTCGAGGCGATCCGCGACGACTTCCATTCGTTCGCCACCCGCCTGGACGTGCACGACGTGACGACCATCCCGATCTCGGCGCTGCTCGGCGACAACGTGGTGACCAAGTCCGACAAGACCCCCTTCTACGATGGTCCGGCGCTGCTGAGCCACCTCGAAGAGGTCTACATCGCCGGTGACCGCAACCTGGTCGACGTGCGGTTCCCGGTGCAGTACGTCATCCGCCCGCAGACCCACGAGCACGCCGATCACCGCAGCTATGCCGGCACGGTGGCCAGCGGTGTGCTGCGTCCCGGCGACGACGTCGTGGTGCTGCCCTCGGGCAAACCGAGCCGGATCGCCTCGATCGAGGGCCCCAACGGGGCAGTGGCCGAAGCGTTTCCGCCGATGGCGGTCTCGGTGAGCCTCGCCGATGACATCGACATCTCCCGCGGCGACATGATCGCCCGCACCAACAACCAACCGCGCGTGGTTCAGGACTTCGATGCCACCGTGTGTTGGATGGCCGACGGTGCGACGCTGCAGCCGGGCAACGACTACATCATCAAGCACACCACCCGGACCACCCGGGTGAAGGTGATGGCGCTGGACTACCGCCTGGACGTCAACACCTTGCACCGCGACAAGGACGCGAACACGTTGAAGCTCAACGAGCTCGGCCGCGTCTCGCTGCGCGCCCAGGTGCCGTTGATGCTCGACGAGTTCACCCGCAACGATGCCACCGGCTCGTTCATCCTGATCGACCACGCCACCAACGGAACCGTGGCCGCCGGCATGGTGCTGCGCGACGTCTCGCCGCGGGTGGCGAGCCCCAACACGGTGCGCCACGAGTCGCTGGTCACCGCGACCGACCGGTTGTCCAAGGGCCGCACCGTGTGGCTGACCGGCCTGTCCGGCGCGGGCAAGTCTTCGGTGGCGATGCGTGTCGAGCAGCTGTTGCTCGAAAGGGGCACGCCGGCTTACGTTCTCGACGGCGACAACCTGCGGCACGGCCTCAACGCCGACCTGGGCTTCTCGATGGCCGACCGTGCCGAGAACCTGCGGCGTCTGGCGCACGTGGCCACCTTGCTGGCCGACTCCGGCCAGATCGTGTTGGTGCCGGCGATCAGCCCGCTGATCGAGCATCGCCAGCTGGCCCGCCAGGTGCACACCGACGCCGGGTTCGACTTCGTGGAGGTGTTCTGCGACACCTCGTTGGAGGAGTGCGAGCAGCGTGACCCCAAGGGGCTCTACGCGAAGGCGCGCGCGGGGCTGATCACGCACTTCACCGGTATCGACAGCCCGTATCAGCGGCCGCGGAACCCCGACGTGCGGTTGAGCTCGCAGAACAGCGTCGACGAGCAAGCCCGCCAGGTCATCGCGGCGATCGACGACCGCAAGTGAACGATCACCAGCTGGCCGCGCACCTGGCCGCCGAGGCGGGCCGGCTGCTGCTGCGTGTCCGCGAGGAACTGGCCGACGCGACAGAGGCGGAACGGAAGGCGGCCGGCGACCAGCGTTCGCACGACTTCCTGATGGCCGCACTGGCAAGCGAGCGGCCCGACGACGCGGTGCTGTCCGAGGAGGGCGCCGACAACCCGGTCCGCCTGGCCGCCGAGCGGGTGTGGATCGTCGACCCGCTGGACGGCACCCGGGAGTTCAGCGAACTCGGCCGCGACGACTGGGCCGTGCACGTGGCGCTGTGGCAAGCCGGCGAGTTGTCCGCCGGGGCGGTGGCGCTGCCCGCGCGGGACAGTACGCTGGCCACCCCGACGGTTCCCGCCCCGCCCGCATACCAGGGGGCGCCCCGCATCGCGGTGTCACGCAGCCGTCCGCCCGCGATCGCCGAAGCGGTTCGCGAGCGACTGGACGGCGTGCTGGTGCCGATGGGCTCGGCGGGGGTGAAGGTGGCCTCCGTCGTGGCGGGCACCACCGATGTCTACGTGCACGCCGGCGGGCAGTACGAGTGGGACTCGGCGGCCCCGGTGGCGGTGGCCCGGGCCGCAGGCCTGCACACCTCGCGCATCGACGGTTCACCGCTGGTCTACAACCGGGCGGACCCGTTGCTGCCCGACCTGGTGGTGTGCCGCCCCGAATACGCGCAAGAGGTGCTCGCAGCGATCGGTTGAGCCGCCAGATGGAAGAATGCTCGCAATGCGCATGTCGGCCAAGGCGGAGTACGCGGTGCGAGCGATGGTCCAACTGGCCACCGCCGAGCCCGGCGCCCTGGTCAAGACCGACGAGATAGCGTCCGCGCAGGGCATTCCGGCGCAGTTCCTCGTCGACATCCTGTCCGATCTGCGGACCGACCGGCTGGTGCGCAGCCAGCGTGGCCGCGACGGTGGCTATGAGCTGGCCCGGGCGGCCACCGCGATCAGCGTCGCTGACGTGTTGCGCTGCATCGACGGCCCGCTGGCCAGTGTTCGTGACATCGGCATGGGCGATCTGCCGTATGCCGGACCGACGGCCGCGTTGACCGATGTGTGGCGGGCCTTGCGGGCCAGCATGCGCTCGGTGCTCGAGCAGACCAGCCTGGCCGACGTGGCGTCGGGCGATCTGCCCGCGCATGTCGCCGAACTCGCCACCGACTACCGCACCCAGGAGCGCCAGCGCGGCCATTCGCCGGGTTAGGCGGCTAGCCCCCGTACGGCCGGGTGAGGATCTCCATGTAGTGACCGCCCGGATCGCGGAAGTACACGCCGCGCCCACCGTCGTTGTGGTTGATCTCGCCCGGATGTTCGCCCCGCGGATCGGCCCAGTGCTCCAGGCCACGCTCGGCGATCTTGGCGTAGATCTCGTCGAAGTCGGACTCGGCGACCAGAAACGCGTAGTGCTGCGGCCGGATCGGCTCGTCAGGGGGCACGTCGGCGTAATCGAGGCTGGCCTGGTGATCGAGTGCGACGACCTGGAAGTGGCCGAACGGCTGCGGCGCCGGCAGTCCGAACAGCTCGGCCAGGAACGCTGCCGACGCCTGCTTGTCGTGTGCGGCCACGATCGTGTGGTTGAACGAAATGCCCATTCCTCAAGTGTCGGCCGCGAACGCCGCTCGTGCCACAATCGCGGTCATGCAGGTGGGAATGACCATGCCGGTGATGGAACCGAACCTGGACGCAACGCTGCTGCGGGACTGGGCGCGCACCGTTGACGACGGGCCGTTCTCGTCGCTGGCCTGGGGTGAGCGGATCGCGTTCACCAACCCCGACAGCCTGACCCTGCTGGGGGCGCTGTCGGCGTGGACCGAGCGGGTGCGCCTGGTGACCACGGTGATCGTCCCGCAACTGCACGACCCCGTCATGCTGGCCAAGTCGCTGGCCACCGCCGACATGCTGAGCCAGGGCCGGCTCACCGTCGGGCTCGGCGTGGGTGGCCGCGAGGAGGACTACCGCGCGGTCGGTGCCGATCCGGCGACACAGACGATGCGCGAGATGGCCGAGGCTGTCGCGATCATGCGACGCGTCTGGGCGGGGGAGAAGATCACCGAGTCGGTGCTGCCGGTCGGTCCGGCGCCGACCCAGCCCGGCGGGCCGCCGCTGGTGGTCGGCACGACCGGCCCCAAGACCTTACGCAGTGCGGCCACTTGGGCCGAAGGCCTGGCCGGCATCACCTTGGATCTTGACGTCGCCAAGCAGAACGAGCTGTTCGACGTCGCGCGTGACGCCTGGCGGCAGGCGGGCCGGGCCAAGCCGTATCTGGCGACGTCGTTCTGGTTCGCCCTGGGGGATCGTGACGAAGCCCGCGATCAGGTGCGCCGACACCTGCTGCGCTACATGAACTGGATTCCCGCCGAGTATGTCGAGGCGATGGCGCCGACCACCGGTTGGGCCGGCAGCGAGGACGAGCTGGCCGACGTGCTGCGCCGGTTCGCGGCGGTGGGCACCGACGAGGTTCATCTGATCCCGACCAGCTCTGACCTGGGCCAACTGCGGAGCGTGGCCGATGTGATTGCCGAGGTCAGCCGGGCCGGCTGAGCGGGCAATCCGCTGGTTGCGACACCGTCACGGATGCGTCTCTATCGTCCTCCGGCAGCCACAGAAGTCCCAGAAATCACTATCGTCACAGTGGTGCGAGGCCCGGGACCGGGTCCTGGGAAAGGTGTGACATGTCGGCGACGCGTCGAATCGTCTCGGCGGCGATGGTGCCGGTGGTCGTCCTGGGGATGGTTGCCGCCACCGAGTTCGCGCCGCCGGCGAACGCGGCCACCTGCAACGCCCCCGAAGCCAACATCGACCCGCCGCCGGGCTCACCGACCACCGGGGCCGGTCAGCTGCCGACCGGGCGTCGGCCCCGCGGCACCAACGACTCTGCGCCACTGCCCAAACTGGGCCCGCTGATCGCCGCACTGATCAACCCGAACGGCACGATTCGGCAGCAGGCCGCGGTGGTACCGCCGGCCCCAGTTCCCGGCGGTGAAGCCGTGCCGAACGTCGCCCAACCAGTCCAGCCCGCGCCGAACGCCGGCGCAGATCCGGGTCTGTCGACCGCCGACGCCGGCGGCGCGATCGCCGGTGCCCAGACGTCGCTGGTGGAGTGGATGACCGGGCCCAACAGTCCCAACCAAACCCTGCAACGCTTCGGCATCTCCGGTACCGACCTCGGCATCCCTTGGGACAACGGCGATCCCGGAAACCGTCAGATCCTCTACGCGTTCGGCGACACCTTCGGCTACTGCCGCGTCCAGGGCAAGCAGTGGCGGCAGAACGTGCTGTTCCGCAGCAATGACAACAACCTCGCCGACGGGATCACCATTGGCCCCGGAGCAGTGGGCAACAAGTACTCGGGTTCGCCACTGCGGCAAGCGAACTTCTCCAAGCAGATCCTGCCCGCTGTGCAGCTGGCTCCGCAGCAGGAAGGCATGATCCCCACCGCCGCCATCGGGATCGCCGGCAACCAGTACATGAACTTCATGTCCATCAAGCAATGGGGGCGCGACGGCGAGTGGTCCACCAACTACTCGGCGATCGCGGTCTCCAACGACAACGGCGAAACGTGGGGCGTCTACCCGGGGACGGTGCGTTCGACGTCGCCGGAGAACGTCCCGCGGGCGCACTTCGTCCCCGGCAACGAGAAATTCCAGATGGGCGCCTACCTGCGCGGCAATGACGGCTACCTGTACTCCTACGGAACCCCGTCCGGCCGCGGCGGCGCGGCGTACCTGTCGCGGGTGCCCGAGCGCGCCATTCCCGACCTCACCAAGTACCAGTACTGGAACGGCGACAGCGGATCCTGGGTGCCCGCCAACCCGGCCGCGGCCACCCCGGTGATCCCCGGCCCGGTGGGCGAGATGTCGGTGCAGTACAACACCTACCTGCGGCAGTACCTGGCGCTGTACGGCAACGGCGGCAATGACGTCGTGGCCCGCACCGCGCCCACGCCGCAGGGACCGTGGAGCGCCGAGCAGACGCTGATCCCCACCGGCCAGATTCCCGGCGGCATCTACGCGCCGTATGTGCACCCGTGGTCGACGGGCAAGGATGTGTACTTCACGCTGTCGCTGTGGAACGCCTACGACGTGATGCTGATGCACACGGTGTTGGGGTAAGGCTGCGGGTCAGTCGTCGAGCACCGCGCGTATCGCCGCACCGACCTCGGTGATCACGCCGGGGGTGTAGCCGGGGATGTTCATGGTCACCCCGCCGACGCCGGCATCGAGCACCTTGGTCTTGATCTGCTCGGCGATCGCTTCGGGGCTGCCGGTCACCGTCCGCTGCTTGATCGCATCGGGGAGCTGATCGGCGGGAAAGTCGCCAGGCAGCACGGTGATCAACTGGGTGGTTTCCAGCGTGGCCGGGTCGCGGCCCACGTCCTCGCAGCTGCGCCGAACCACGTCCATCTTCGCCTTCGCCTCATCGAATCCGATGATCAGGTTGAGATGATCGAAGTGGCGCGCCGCCAGCGGGATCGTCTTCTTCTCGCCACTGCCGCCGATCAGCAGCGGAATGTGATCGCGGAAGCGGGGTTCGGCCATCGCCTCGCTGGCCCGGTACCACTTGCCCTCGAAGGTCGGCCGCTCACCTTTGAGCATCGGCAAGATGATCTCCAGCGCCTCATCGAGCCGATTGAACCGGTCGGTGAAGGTGCCGAACTCGAAACCCAACTGGTCGTGTTCGAGCTCGAACCAGCCGGTGCCGATGCCCAGGATCGCTCGCCCGGCGCTGATCACATCCAGGGTGGTGATGATCTTGGCCAGCAGGGCCGGGTTGCGGTAGGTGTTGCCGGTGACCAGCGTGCCCAACTGGACGTTTTCAGTCGCCTGTGCCAGCGCGCCGAGGGTGGTGTACGCCTCGAGCATGGGCTGATCGGGGGAGCCCAGCATCGGTAGTTGGTAGAAGTGGTCCATCACGAACACCGCGTCGAACCCAGCCGCCTCGGCCTCGCGGGCCCGTGCGATGACGGTGGGGAACAAGGTCGAAACGTCGGTGCCGTAGGAGAAGTCGGGGATCTGGAAGCCAAGGCGAATCGTCACGTGGCTGAGCTTAGGGGTGCTAACGGAATATTGCGGCGGTTTGTGCTCTCCGCGAAAGCAGTTCAGGTGATGAACTTTCCGCGGCGCTCACTCGTCGGGTCGGCGGTGGCCAGAGCCGCCTACCGCCCGGTGACGTGAAAAAGGTCTTCTGGATCGCTGCATTCGTTCGATAAGTCGTCTGCGATATCGTGGAGGTAGATTCCATGCCGGAATGAACGCATTAGGTGCGGGAAAAGGAAATGCGGCCCACGAAGTGACCACCGATGATCCTGCCGAAGCCGCCCTAACCGTCGGCAACGAGGTCATCGCCGAAGCCTGGTCTGAGGATGAACCGGGCGACGAACCGATCGAAACAACGCAGGCGCCTCCGCGGCTGCGCTACCTACCGATTGCTGCCCTCCTGTCGTCCATCGTCGCGGTAACCGCCGTCACGATGGTCTGGTTCAACATGAGGCCGTCGGGACTCGTTTCCGTACCCTCCCGCCCGGCAACCACGACGGTTGCGGCGTCCCCGCCGACCACTGTCGGTGCGGCCCCGCCGGCCACGGTGACGGTCATGCAGCCGCCGCCCGTGACTGTGACCGTCACGCAGCCGCCCCCGATCACCGTTATGCATCCCCCGCCCGTCACCGTCCAGCGACAGCCCTCGGCTGTCGTTGCCGCACCGCCGGCGGCCCAACCGCCCTCGTCGAGATACCCAGGCATCACCGATCCGGCCGATGTGGCCTACCTGGACCGAATGGCGGGCCTGGGCTACACGGTGAGCAATCCTTCCGGCCTGATAAGCCAGGGCCGCGAAACCTGCTGGCGTTTGACGCAATTGGGGTGGACTCCCGACCAGGTCGTGGACAACATCGCGTAGAGCAATGGCGGTAGGTCAACCCCGTCAATCAAGCGGGCAGAAGCTGTAAAGGTCGCCCGAGCGGCAATCGAGTCCTACTGCCCGGGCGCCGGGCGCTGAGTTGATCATTAGCAACGATGAAATGGGGCACCCCAACGGGGTGCTTCACCGCTCACGCCGCAACGGCTGGCGTTGGGCGATGCAATAGGCGGTCAGATACATAGCCGCCCGCGGTGGTGACCGAGGCGACGGCGAACGGTACGAACTGGCCGCGCGCTATGGGATAGCGCCAACTGGCGTCGCCGTATGCGGTGACAACAAGGTCGAAACGTCGGTGCCGTAAGCGAAGTCGGGAATCTGGAAGCCAAGGCGAATAGTCACTTGATCGACCCAAGGGCTGAGATCCGCCGCCTGTGGTGAATTGCGCTCTGAGCGAAGGAGCGCGGCATCGCTTTGCCAGCTGACGCCCAGGGAACCCACGTCGGTAGTCGGGAATTGCAAGGGTTTTCCCTGATGCGCAGGGCGCCAACGGACGCATAGCTTTTTATCAGAATCAGCGGTTTCGTCAAGGTGCCCGACGGTGGGGTTCCGTGATTGTGGGGAGGGCCGAGATGATCGGCAGAGGTGGGGACAGGGCAAGCAGGCGTAGGGCTTCCCGACGGGCTGTGGGGGCGGCCTCGGCAGTCGGTGCAGCCATGGCGATGGGGCTGGCGCCGGCGTCGGCCCCGCCTGCGAGGGCAGATTTCGACGACCTGATCGCGCCGCTGCTGGACTTGTTCGGCGGCGTTGGTCCTGGCGATGCGGCGGCCGCGGACCCGTGGGGGTGGTGGGCCGCAGCCTTGCCGGAGAGTTCACCGGCGCTGGACACTTCGAATGATCCGCTGCTGGACTGGCTCAACGACGCCTCGGTGAATCTGTTCGGCCGGGTGATGATCGGCGACGGGGTGGACTTTTTCACCGGCACCAACGACTCGCTCTTCGGCTGGCTGCCGGGCATCGGCGACCTGGGCGACGGCGGATTCCTGACCGGTGACGGCGGTATCGGTGCTGCCGGGACAGTTGATCATCTGGCCGGCTATGCCGGCGGGATGGCCGGGATGTGGGGCAACGGCGGGGCTGGCGGCGAGGGCTACGACGGCGGCGACGGCGGGTCGGGTGGTGCCGGCGGCTGGATGTTCGGCGACGGCGGTGACGGCGGAGCCGGCGGCTTGGGTGGTGCCGGCGGCGTTGGCGGCGCAGGTAACTGGCTGTGGGGATCCGGTGGTGACGGCGGCGATGGCGGTTCCGGGCTGGCCGGGACCAGCGGGGTCGACGGAGTCCTGGCCGGCAGCAGCGGCACCCTCGGCGGCAACGGCGGTATCGGTGGAACCGGTGGGGCCGGCGGCAGGGGCGGACTGCTGTCCGGCACGGGTGGCAGCGGCGGAAACGGCGGCGTCGGTGGAGTCGGGGGCGAAGGCGGTGACGGCGCGACCGGGGCCATCGGCGTCGCCGGTACGAGCGACGGCGCCGGCGGAAACGGCGGCAACGGCGGCGATGGCGGCACGGGTGGCACCGGTGGTGCGGGCGGTGCGGCCGGGCAGGGCGCGGTGGCCGGCGTGGTCGGTGCGACCGGCCAGGCAGGCGATGGTGGAGCTGCCGGCGCCGGCGGAGCAGGTGGCGGCGGGGCTGACGGCACGGCCGACTTCATCCACGGCGGCGTCGGCGGCGATGGTGGGGATGCCGGCAATGCAGGCGCGGCAGGCGGCGGCGGGGGCGTGGCCGGTGCGGTCTCCCATGGCGGCGACGGCGGCCTCGGTGGTGACGGCTTCGACGGCGGCGGCAATGGCGGGGCCGGTGGCAATGGTGGTGCGGGCGGCGCAGGCACCGGAGGAAACGGCGGCAACGGGGGCGTCGGTGGCGTCGCCACGGACATCGACGGCGGTGTCGGCGGTGCGGGTGGCAATGGCGGGGCCGGCGCTCCTGGCGGCGGCACGGGCGGCACGGGCGGACTCGGCGGAGACACCGAACTCAGTGGGATTGCGCTGCCCGTTGCGCCCTTCGCCGGTGCGGGTGGCCTGGGTGGCGCCGGCGGTGACAGTGCCGCGGGCAACGCCGGTGCCGGGGGTGCGGGCGGCGACGGCGGTCGCGGCATAGCGGCCGGTGCCGGCGGCGACGGCGGGGTCGGCGGCCACACCATCAGCGGTATCGGTGGTGCCGGCGGGCTGGGCGGCAACGGCGGCGACAGTCGGTATCTGGATGGCTTAGGCCTCTACGGCGGGGCCGGCGGTTCCGGCGGTGCGGGTGGCGCTAGCGAGAGCGGCACTGCCGGTAGTGGAGCCGATGGCGGCGGGGGCGGCGATGCGATCTACGCCGCAGGGGCCGGCGGCAATGGTGGTGCCGGCGGCGACAGCAGCGGCGCTGCCAACGGTGGCGCCGGTGGTAACGGCGGAGCTGGCGGCGAGGCCACCCAGAACAGTGGACTGGTGGGCGTCGGTGGCGATGGCGGCGCCGGTGGGGACAGCGTCAGCGGGAACGGTGGCGCCGGCGGCGCAGGCTCGGACGGCACGGCCGGCGTTGGCACAGGCAGTGCGGGCGGTGCCGGCGGGGCTGGCGGAAACAGCGTCAGCGGCAACGGCGGCGCTGCGGGGATAGCCGGCAACGGCGCCGACGGTGGCGATGCAGGCGGCAAGGGCGGGACGGGCGGTGCCGGGGGCAGTAGCCAGACCGGAATCGCGGCCAAGGGCGCCGATGGCGGTCGCGGAGGCACCGGCAGCTCCTACGGCGGTGCCGGTGGCGCCGGCGGCGCCGGCGGGAACAGCGGTGGGGCCGCCAATGGTGGTGCCGGCGGGAATGGCGGGCAAGGACGCGCGGCTACCGACCTGGCCAACGGTCAAGGCGGTTCGGGCGGTGCCGGTGGTGCCGGCGGAAGCAGCGTCAGCGGCAGCGGCGGTGCCGGTGGTGCCGGCGCGCACGGTGCCGCGGGCGGTTCCGACGGGGGTGCTGGCGGCGCCGGTGGTGACGGTGGTGCCGGCGGCAACAGTGTCAGCGGCAACGGTGGCGCTGCGGGTGCGGCCGGCGACGGCGGCGGCGGCGGCCTCATCAGTGGCTTCGGCGGGCACGGGGGTGCCGGGGGCGCCGGGGGGAGCAGCCAGAGCGGGAGCGCCGCCGCCGGTGCCGACGGCGGCGACGGCGGGATCGCAGGCTGGAGCGGGGGCTCGGGCGGCGAGGGTGGCGCCGGCGGGAACAGCGGCGGCACCGCCAACGGTGGCGCCGGGGGCAATGGCGGCATGGGGCGCGCGGTTGACGCCTTTGGGGGCACCGGCGGGTCCGGTGGTTCCGGTGGTGCCGGAGGCAGCAGCGTCAGCGGCAACGGCGGGGCCGGCGGGACCGGCGCCGACGGCGCTGGCGGGGGTCCCGGCGGCGAAGGAGGGCACGGTGGTTCCGGCGGTTCGGGCGGCAACAGCATCAGCGGCAACGGCGGCGCCGCCGGGCTAGCCGGTAGCGGCGGCGATGGCGGCTATTACGGGGGCAACGGTGGTTCCGGCGGTTCCGGGGGCAGCAGCCAGAGCGGACACGTCGCCGATGGCGCCGATGGCGGTCAGGGCGGGGGCGGCAGCCGCGCCGGCGGCAGTGGCGGAGCCGGCGGCGACGGCGGCAGCAGCGGTGGGGCCGCCAACGGTGGTGCCGGCGGTAACGGCGGTGCCGCTGGCGCTGGCGGCAGCGACCCCAGCGACGGCCACGGCTACGGCAACGGTGGTGCCGGCGGTTCAGGGGGCGACAGTGTCAGCGGAAACGGTGGTGCCGGCGGCGCGGGCGCTGACGGTAGCAGCGGTACCACCGACGGCGGCTCCGGCGGCAAGGGTGGTGCGGGTGGCAACAGTGTCAGCGGCAACGGAGGCGCCGCCGGCGCGGCCGGTGATGGTGCCGACGGCATGTTCCTCGGGGGAGCCGGTGGTGCCGGCGGCGCCGGGGGCGGTAGCCAGAGCGGGATCGCCGCCAACGGTGCGGATGGTGGCCACGGCGGCACGGGCCACAGCTTCGGGGGCGGCGGCGATGGTGGCGCCGGCGGCGCAGGGGGCATCAGTACCGGCACGGCCGACGGCGGGGACGGGGGCCGTGGCGGCAACGGCGGCAATGCGACTCAGGGAGGCGAAACTGGTGGACTCGGAGGAATCGGTGGCGCCGGAGGCGACAGTGCCAGCGGCTCGGGTGGTGACGGCGGTGTCGGCGGCAACGGCGGCAACGGCAACCCCGGTGGCCATGGTGGTGCTTCCGGTGCCGGCGGCGATTCGCTAGGGGCCGGGCACCCGGGCGGTGCCGGCACTCCGGGTGGCGCTCCGTCGGGAAACACTGGTGGCGTCGGCGGCAGTCCGGGCGGTGCCGGCGGCACTCCCTAGAGCCTTGGCGGCGGTGCGGGACCCGGCCGGAAGTGGCTGCCCGCACCGTCAATCGCCGTTAGCGTCTGGGCCATGGCACTTCCTCGGTACGTGAGTGCGATCGTCTTCGACTGCGACGGGCTGCTGCTCGATACCGAGAGTTGTTGGTCGCGGGCCGAGGAGGCCTTGTTCGCCGATTACGGGTTCGGATTTGGTCCCGCCGAGAAGGACATCTTGATCGGCCGGACTCTTGAGTCGGCGTGCGCCAATATGGCCGTACATTTCGGGATTCCTGGGGCGGGTCCTCGGCTGCAGGCCGATCTCATGCCACGTGTCGAAGCGGAGCTATCGGCAGGGGTTGCGCCCATGCCGGGTGCCAGGCAGCTCCTTGAGAATCTCCATGACAGGGTGCCGATCGCCGTTGCGACCAACAGCCCGCGAGCCATGCTCACCGCTGCCCTGAAATCCTCTGCGTTAGGAGATTTCTTTGCGATATCTGTCGCAGCCGACGAGGTCGCGCGTGCCAAACCCCATCCCGAGCTGTACTTGACGGCATTCGAACGTCTCGGTGCCTCGCCCCACACGGGTGTCGCTTTCGAGGACTCATCGACTGGGGTTACCGCCGCCCGCGCCGCGAGCGCATTCGTAGTGACCGTCCCATCCCAATTGGGGAAGTCGCTCGACGGTGACTACATCACCGGCACCCTCGACGACGTCGCGCTTATCGAGTGGGCGAAAACCGTTCAAAAGATGTAGCGGTTTAGACCACAACGACGGGGTAGCGGATGGTCCATTCGTCGCGAGCTGGCGGAGATGTACGGGCCCCGAATCTGTGGGAAGCGATGACGGCGAAGTGAAATACCGAAACAGCGAAGGCAGCGGCTAGAGGTTGTGCCCGCTCAGTGTGAAAAGTACGTTGATGACTTCTGTGCCCCCTGGATGAACACCCGCCTGGCGGTACAGGGTTCCGACCGTCGTTCCTGGTGTGGTCCATTCATCGCTGTACATCTCCCACTGTTCTACGGCTGCGCAGCGCGCGAAGAAGCCGGAATCAGACCACATCTCAGTTGATGGCGGCGGTGGTTCTCGTACCAGAGTCTGTCCGCTCCCCGGCGCGGGACAGTCGTTCGCGGGACGAACCAGTGTGTAGTCCTTGCGCGCGTGCATGGCAGTCAGGTAGCTGTCGACGTCGGCTAGCGGAGCCTTGAAAGCCAATGTGATGCTGGTGTCCGTCTCCATCGGCGCGTTGGTCTGATGTGCGGTGGCTTCCAGCGGGATGAGGGATTGCGGAAGGTGTGCCCATTTGGCGGCGCTGTTGATCTTCCCTACCGCGTCGTCGATGGGAATTTCTTGCGTGGACACCTTGGTGACATTTGCGAACCCGCAACCAGTCGCGACTTGGGCAAGGAGAAGCGCGACTGTGATGGTGATCAGCGGGATACGTGGCACTAGCGCACCGCGCCTTCAACCGTATGCACGCTGCTTGACCCCGTTATGAGGAAGTCCTGCGCCAGTCCCGCCGCTTGCAGGTCATGTGCCCAGGAGGAAATCTGTTGTGTCGTGCTGCTGGCGTATGGATGTGTTGCAAAGTTGTACCAGTCGTAGACATCATTGCGATACCTCAGCGCATACGTGCCATCCGGGTTCATGGTTATGTTGTACGCGGTAGACAACGAGTAGTGCCCCAGCGTTCGCACATGGTCGCCATCGCTTCCCGCTACCGTCTGCCAGTCCGTGTTTCCACTCAGGGTCACAGCCATTCCGGTTCGTTGAGCCTGTTCGAGAGCTTGTTGGGTGATGTTGTTTACGTTGCCGGCAATCTGTTGTGGCGGGGACAGGAAGCGGTCACCGTAGCCGTTGTTGCCGTCCGATAGCCAGGAGTTGAGAACCTCCGGAGGCAGTTGCTTGGGAGTTCCAGTATTCCCCAGGTAGTGCTCCAGCATCCCTCTCGCTGTCGGCTGATGATTTCTGATCATCTCTTCCTCAGCGGCAGCGAGAACCGCTATCTCCTTGGGTCGAGCCGACGCTTGCGAAGACCACCGTTGATCGCCGCCATGCTTCCACGGATCGTCGTTTTGACCGGGAGGGCGCGGTGGTGGGAGTGCATCATATGGGGCGAGTGGGAAGCGGCCTTTGGCCAGTGCCGCGTTGCGTCCGCCCGCGCCACCGTCGGCGCCTTCTTCGCCGAAGCTGAACTCGCGTAGTCCGGCCGTCGCGGTGCTGAGTTGGCGGGCGATCTCCTGCTCATTGTTGACCAGGTTGACGGCACGGGACTTGATGAAACTGGCATGACCGTCTGCGGCCTGCTCGCGCTGAGCTTGCTCCGCAGCGGAGCTGTAGTAGGTCCAGGTGTCGGTGACGGAGTAGTCATCACCGACTCGGAAGTCTTGGCGCTCAGCGGTATTAACGGCAGACAGCACCAGTGACTTGTTGCCCTGTTGCGCTTGCGCGCCGCGGGTGGCGATCCCGGCGGCGTTGCGCAGCATGTCGGCGGGGCCGTGGACTTTCACCACGTCGGCGGCGGCGCGGTATTGGAAGGCCTGGGCGCCGGTGCCGGTCCACGGGATGCCGCCGGGACTCGGAGAGGCGTCGCGGATTTCGGTGAACGCGGCTTCCCAGGTATTAGCGAGATTCGTCCAGGCGGTGGCGTTGGTGGTGAGGTAGTCCCAGTTCGCGTCTTCGATCTCGGTCAGCGTCGGGAAAGGCATCGCTCGTTACCTGGGCGTCCCGAGCCCGCCGGAGCCGCCGTCGACGCCGGAACGCGGGACCAGCGGGGGAAGGCCGCGGCTGTGCTGGGGGACTGCGGCTAGGGTGGCGGCGCCGGCTTGGTCCATTGCCTCGTAGTCGTGGGCCGCGGTGGTGAGCTTTCCCGAGCTGGCCGTCATCCGTCCGCGCATCGCGGTCGCGGCGGTGCTGGCGCCGGTATTGACGGTGCTGGCTGCTGTGCCGGTGGCCTGCCATGCGGGAGCGGCTGCCGCCGGCAGTGCTGGTGCAACCTGATCCGACAGCGACGTGCACCGCTCTGCCAGCTCCCGCAGGCTGGCCGGAGTGACGCGCAGGGCGGGGGAGGTCATGGGAGAACTGTATTAGTGAACGACGGTTTGTGAAATTCACCGGCGAATGACTCAAGCCCTCGATGGGCATTTTGACCTGGGTGCCCCCGGCAGGATTCGAACCTGCGGCCTTCTGCTCCGGAGGCAGACGCTCTATCCCCTGAGCTACGGGGGCGCTCGCGTGATGCGGCGCCATGTGGGCTTTGACAGACTAGCGCATCAAAGCCCGGACCCGAGAACCGGACGGATTCGGGGCCTGACCACGTAAGACCATAGGATGGGGCCTCGTGACCCCCGCCGATCTGGCCGAATTGCTCAAGAACACCGCCGCCGCGGTGCTGGCCGAACACGACCTGGACACCGCCGCGCTGCCCGCGACGGTGACGGTCGAGCGGCCGCGCAACCCCGAACACGGTGATTACGCCACCAACCTGGCCCTGCAGCTGGGCAAGAAGGTGGGCGTCAACCCGCGCGAGCTGGCCGAGTGGCTGGCTGCGGCGCTGGCGCTGGCCGACGGGATCGCCGCCGCCGAGATCGCCGGGCCGGGCTTTGTGAACCTGCGCATCGAGGCCTCGGCGCAGGGTGCCGTGGTCGCCAACGTGATCGCCGCCGCAGAGAACTACGGGCACTCCCGCGAGTTCGACGGCCTCAACGTCAACCTGGAGTTCGTCTCGGCCAACCCGACCGGCCCCATCCACATCGGTGGCACCCGCTGGGCCGCGGTCGGCGACGCGCTGGGCCGGCTGCTGAGCACCCAGGGTGCCGCAGTCACCCGCGAGTACTACTTCAACGACCACGGCGCCCAGATCGACCGGTTCGCCAACTCGCTGATCGCCGCCGCCAAGGGCGAGCCCGCCCCCGAGGACGGCTACGCAGGCGCCTACATCACCGATATCGCCGCGCAGATCCAGGCCAAGGCCCCCGACGCGCTGAACAGCCCGGATGCCCAGGAGACGTTCCGCGAGATCGGCGTCGACCTGATGTTCACCCACATCAAGAAATCGCTGCACGAGTTCGGCACCGACTTCGACGTCTTCACCCACGAAGACTCGATGCACACCTCCGGCCGCGTCGAGCAGGCCATCGAGCGGCTGCGGGCCAACGACAACATCTACGAAAAAGACGGCGCGACCTGGCTGCGCGCCAGCGCCTACGGCGACGACAAGGACCGCGTCGTCATCAAGAGCGACGGCAAGCCCGCCTACATCGCCGGCGACTTGGCCTACTACCTGGACAAGCGTGAGCGCGGCTTCAACCTGTGCATCTACATGCTCGGCGCCGACCACCACGGCTACATCGCCCGGCTCAAGGCCGCCGCGGCCGCCTTCGGTGACGACCCTGCCACTGTCGAGGTGCTGATCGGCCAGATGGTCAACCTGGTACGCGACGGCCAGCCGGTCAAGATGAGCAAGCGTGCCGGCACCGTCATCACCCTCGATGACCTGGTCGAGGCCATTGGCGTGGACGCCGCCCGGTACAGCCTGACCCGCTCCTCGGTGGACACCCCGATCGACATCGACCTGGCGCTGTGGTCCTCGGCGAGCAACGAAAACCCGGTCTACTACGTGCAATACGCGCACGCCCGGCTCTCCGCGCTGGCCCGCAACGCCGCCGAACTGGGTCTGGCCGCCGACACCGCCAACCTCGGGCTGCTGAGCCACGAAAAGGAAGGCGCGCTGATCCGCAACCTCGGCGAGTTTCCCCGGGTGCTGGAAACCGCTGCCGCACTGCGGGAACCGCACCGGGTCTGCCGCTACCTGGAAGACCTTGCCGGGGACTACCACCGGTTCTACGACAGCTGCCGGGTGCTGCCCCAGGGCGATGAGGAGCCTGGCGACCTGCACGCTGCGCGGCTGGCGCTGTGTCAGGCCACCCGCCAGGTGATCGCCAACGGGCTGGGCATCCTCGGCGTGAGCGCACCGGAGCGGATGTGAACGTTCACCCCGCGGGCCCGCGCCACGCCGAAGAGATCCAGCACGACGGACTGCCGCCGCGGCCCCAGACCCCGCAGCAGCTGCTGCAGCTGGCGCCGAACGTCTGGCCGCGCAACACCGTTCGCGGTGACGACGGCGTGACCCAGATCGCCGGGGTGAAGGTCACCGACCTGGCCGCCGAATTCGGCACCCCGCTGTTCGTCATCGACGAGGACGACTTCCGCGGCCGCTGCCGCGAGATCGCCGAGGCGTTCGGTGGGGGCGACAACGTGCACTACGCCGCCAAGGCCTTCCTGTGCAGCGAGATCGCGCGCTGGATCGACCAAGAGGGCCTGTGTCTGGACGTCGCCACCGGGGGAGAGCTGGCCGTTGCGCTGCACGCCGGCTTCCCCGCACAGCGGATCACCTTGCACGGCAACAACAAATCGGTTGCCGAGCTGCAGACCGCAGTGAACGCCGGCGTCGGCCACATCGTGGTCGACTCGCTGATCGAGATCGACCGCCTCGAAGCGGTCGCCAAGGCTGCCGGGACCGTCCAGGATGTGCTGGTGCGCGTCACCGTGGGTGTGGAGGCCCACACCCACGAGTTCATCTCGACCGCCCACGAAGACCAGAAGTTCGGGCTGTCGCTAGCCAGCGGTGCGGCGATGGACGCCATCCGGCGGGTGTTCGCCGCCGAGCACCTGCGGCTGATCGGCCTGCACAGCCACATCGGCTCGCAGATCTTCGACGTCGCCGGCTTCGAGTTGGCCGCCCACCGCGTCATCGGGCTGCTGCGCGATGTGGTCGCCGAATTCGGCGTCGACAAGACCGCGCAGCTCTCGGTCATCGACCTGGGTGGGGGACTGGGCATCTCGTATCAGCCGCAGGACGACCCGCCGCCGATGGCCGAGCTGGCAGCCAAGCTCGCCGCGATCGTGGCGGAGCAGTCCGCGGCGGTGGGCCTGCCCACCCCGCAGCTGGTCGTCGAACCCGGGCGGGCCATCGCCGGGCCGGGCACCGTCACGCTCTATGAGGTCGGCACCGTCAAGGACGTCGCCGTCAGCGCCACCGGACATCGCCGCTACGTCAGCGTCGACGGCGGCATGAGCGACAACATCCGTCCGGCGCTCTACGACGCGCATTACGACGTGCGGCTGGTCTCGCGAGGTCTGCCGGGCCTCGGAGAAGCAGGGGCTCTGCCGGAGCTGGGGCGCATCGTCGGCAAGCACTGCGAGAGCGGCGACATCATCGTCCGCGACACCTGGGTGCCCGAAGGCATGGTTCCCGGCGACCTGATCGCCGTGGCCGCCACCGGCGCCTACTGTTACTCGATGTCGAGCCGGTACAACCTGCTCACCCGCCCGGCGGTGGTGGCGGTACGTGACGGGAAAGCCCGCCTTATGCTGCGCCGGGAGACCGTCGAAGACCTGATCAGCCTGGAGGTGGGGTAGAAAATGTCCGGTTCGCAGATGTCCGGGGCCCCGGTAGGGGTGGCAGTTCTCGGCTTGGGCAACGTCGGCAGCGAAGTCGTTCGCATCCTCGAGTCGAGCGCTGATGATCTGGCCGCCCGCATCGGTGCGCCACTGGTGCTGCGCGGGGTCGGGGTGCGCCGGGTGGCGGCCGACCGTGGCGTGCCCGAGGAGTTGCTCACCGACGACATCGACAGCCTGGTGTCGCGCAGCGACGTTGACATCGTCGTGGAACTGATGGGCCCGGTCGAGCCGGCCCGCAAGGCGATCCTGTCGGCGATCGCGCACGGCAAATCCGTCGTGACCGCCAACAAGGCCCTGCTGTCGAGGTCCACCGGCGAACTGGCCGAGGCCGCCGAGAACGCGCGTGTAGACCTATACTTCGAGGCTGCCGTCGCCGGCGCGATCCCGGTCATCCGGCCGTTGACCCAGTCGCTGGCCGGCGACACCGTGTTGCGGGTGGCGGGCATCGTTAACGGCACCACCAACTACATCCTGTCCGAAATGGACTCCACCGGCGCCGACTACACCGCCGCGCTGGCCGATGCCAGTGCGCTGGGCTACGCCGAGGCCGACCCGACCGCTGACGTGGAGGGGTACGACGCCGCCGCCAAGGCCGCGATCCTGGCATCGATCGCCTTTCACACCCGGGTGACGGCCGACGACGTCTACCGCGAGGGCATCACCAGCATCAGCCCGGCGGACTTCACCACGGCCCGGGCGTTGGGCTGCACCATCAAACTGCTGGCGATCTGCGAGCGCATCACCACCGGCGATGGGCAACAGCGGGTTTCGGCCCGGGTCTACCCGGCGCTGGTGCCGCTGACCCACCCGCTGGCCACCGTCAACGGAGCCTTCAACGCGGTGGTGGTCGAAGCCGAGGCGGCCGGCCGGCTGATGTTCTACGGCCAGGGCGCCGGTGGTGCGCCGACCGCATCGGCGGTCACCGGTGATCTGGTGATGGCCGCTCGCAACCGGGTGCAGGGCGGGCGCGGACCGCGCGAGTCCAAGTACGCCCAGCTGGCCATCGCCCCGATCGGGGACGTGCAGACCCGCTACTACGTGAGCATGGACGTCGCCGACAAGCCTGGTGTGCTGTCCACCGTGGCAGCCGAGTTCGCCGCCCACGGCGTCAGCATCGCCGAGGTGCGCCAGGAGGGCGTGGCCGACGACGACGGCCAACTGATCGGCGCGCGAATCGTGGTGGTCACCCACCGAGCTGCCGACGCAGCATTGTCGAAAACCGTTGCGGCGCTGGCTGACCTGGACGCAGTCCAGCGGATCGCCAGCGTGCTACGACTGGAAGGAACAGACCAGTGAGCTCCACCCGGACACCGATCCACCGCCCCTGGCCCGGCCTGATCGGCGCCTACCGCGATCGGCTTCCCATCGGCGACGACTGGACGGCCGTCACCCTGCACGAGGGCGGCACCCCGCTGATCCACGCCAAGCGGATCTCCGAGCAGGCCGGCTGCACGGTGCACCTGAAGGTCGAGGGGCTCAACCCGACCGGCTCGTTCAAGGACCGCGGGATGACGATGGCGGTCACCGACGCGGTCGCCCGCGGTCAAAAGGCGGTGCTGTGCGCCTCGACCGGCAACACCTCGGCATCGGCGGCCGCCTACGCCGCCCGGGCCGGTATCACCTGTGCGGTGCTGATCCCGCAGGGCAAGATTGCGATGGGCAAGCTCGCGCAGGCAGTCATGCACGGCGCCAAGATCATTCAGATCGACGGCAACTTCGACGACTGCCTGGAACTGGCCCGCAAGATGGCCACCGACTTCCCGACCATCTCGCTGGTGAACTCGGTGAACCCGGTGCGCATCGAAGGTCAGAAGACCGCGGCCTTCGAGATCGTCGACGCACTGGGCACCGCGCCCGACATCCACTCGCTGCCGGTCGGTAACGCCGGCAACATCACCGCGTACTGGAAGGGCTACCGCGAGTACTTCGCCGACGGCCTGACCGAAAAGCTGCCGAAGATGCTGGGCACCCAGGCCGCCGGTGCGGCGCCGCTGGTGCTGGGCGAGCCGGTCAAGAACCCGGAGACCATCGCCACCGCGATCCGCATCGGCTCGCCGGCCTCCTGGACTCAGGCCGTCGAAGCGCAGGTGGATTCGGGTGGCCGGTTCCTGGCCGCCACCGATGACGAGATCCTGGCCGCCTATCACCTGGTGGCGCAGACCGAGGGCGTGTTCGTCGAGCCGGCCTCGGCTGCCAGCATCGCCGGGCTGCTCAAGTCGGTGGAGGACGGCTGGGTTCCGCGCGGTTCGACCGTCGTGTGCACCGTGACCGGCAACGGGCTCAAAGATCCCGACACCGCGCTGAAGGACATGCCCGAGGTGACCGCGGTTCCCGTCGACGCGGCCACCGTTGTCGCCGCACTGGGGCTGGCCTAGTGGTTCAGTTGTTGCCGACCGGGTTGACCGCCAGCGTCGCGGTTGCGGCGTCGAGCGCCAACCTGGGCCCCGGCTTCGACAGCCTGGGCCTGGCGCTGGGCCTCTACGACGAGGTGATCGTCGAGACCGTCGAGTCCGGTCTGGTGGTGCAGGTCGAGGGGGAGGGCGCCGGTCAGGTTCCTCTCACCTCGGATCACCTTGTGGTGCAAGGCATCCTGCGCGGCATGCGCGAGGCTGGTGTCGAGGCTCCGGGCATGGTGGTGCGTTGCCGCAATGCGATTCCGCATCAGCGTGGCCTGGGCTCGTCGGCGGCCGCGGTGGTCGGCGGGCTGGCCGTGGTCAACGGCCTTGTTGCGCAAATCGATCGGCCCGGCCTGTCCGAATCCCAGCTGATCCAGCTGGCCTCGGAGTTCGAGGGCCACCCCGACAACGCCGCCGCCGCCGTACTGGGTGGCGCGGTGGTTTCATGGACTGCCAACGCCGCCGACGGCAACGTCGATTACGCGGCGGCGCCGCTGCGGCTGCACCCCGACATCCATCTGTTCCCGGCGATCCCGCAACTGCGCTCGTCGACTGCCGAGACGCGGGCTTTGCTGCCCGAGCAGGTCAGCCACCGCGATGCCCGGTTCAATGTCAGCCGAGCCGCGCTGCTGGTGGTGGCACTGACCGAGCGGCCCGATCTGCTGCTGGCGGCCACCGAGGACGTGCTGCACCAGCCGCAGCGTGGCGCCGCGCAGCCGGAGTCCGCGGCGTTCCTGCAGTTGCTGCGTCGCCACGGCATCGCGGCCGTGCTTTCTGGCGCCGGACCTGCGGTGATCGCGTTGACCACAGCGGCCCAACTGCCCGCTGCGGTGCTCGATTCCCCCGAGGCGCGGGTGTTCAACGTCACCGAGATGCCGGTCGGCGCCGCGGTCAAGTGGAACTCCGGGGTGGCGGTACCGGGTTGAGGCGCGCCGCGCAGTATCTGTTGCGTCCAGCACAGAAGCGGGCTATCCTCGGTCCCGTCCCGCATTCGCGGCATCAGCACCTGAATCAGACTGCGATGTCAACCGGGATGCCACCAAATTCTTCCCGTAGCTGACGGTTTGTGTTACGACGCCGTCGATACGGGCTACACCGTTAAACAGTCGACGGTGACACGCACTCGGCGAGTCCGCTGAATGCAACCAAGCCCCTCGCGTGAGAAAACCGACGAGGGAAGAAAGGAAATCCGTGACCGAAACGGACCTCTTCACGGCTGAAGGCAGCACCGAACAGGAATCGCTGTCGACCCCCCCGAGTACTTCCGAGACCAGCCAGGACGTAGCCGCCGGCGGTAGTGACGCCGCGCCGTCCGCCCCGGAGACCGCCTCGGCGCCGGCCACCACCGAGTCCGCTCCCGCTTCGGCGCCCGACAACGGCGCCGCATCCGCACCCTCCGACAGCTCGTTGTCGGCGATGGTGCTGCCCGAACTGCGGGCGCTGGCCAACCGCGTCGGTGTCAAGGGCTCCTCGGGGATGCGCAAGAGCGAACTGATCGCTGCCATCCGCGAGGTCTCCGACAACGGGGGCAACGGCGGCAGTGGCGCCGAAGCGCCGAAGACACAGCCCAGCGCCGAGCAGCCCGCCAACGGCGCGGCCAACGGTGCCGAGCCCGCCCCGGCCAACGAGGCGGACGCTGCCGCGGCACCGCGGCGCCGCGAACGCCGTGGCGCCAGCCGCGCGACCGGCTCGCCCGCTGCCGATGGCGGAGACTCCGAGAAGCCGGCTGAGCAGGACAAGCCTGCCGAGGCAGAGCCCCAGGGCGAGTCGCGTAAGCAGGGCCGGAACGACGACAGGGCCGACAAGGCCGAGCAGCCCGGTGGGCGGCGTGAGCGCGAGGGCGCCAAGAACGAGCCCAAGGCCGACGCCAAATCCGACGACGCCGCACAGTCCAAGAACGACGACCAGGGCGGCGACCAGTCCAACCGCGGCGGTGGCGACGACGACGAAGGACGTGGTGGCCGGCGCGGTCGCCGCTTCCGGGACCGGCGTCGCCGTGGCGAACGTGGCGGCGAAGGCGGCGGTGGCGAACGCGGCGATGCCGAGCTGCGTGAAGACGACGTCGTCCAACCGGTCGCCGGCATCCTCGACGTGCTGGACAACTACGCGTTCGTGCGCACCTCCGGCTACCTGGCCGGACCTAACGACGTCTACGTCTCGATGAACATGGTCCGCAAGAACGGGCTGCGCCGTGGCGATGCGGTGACCGGCGCGGTGCGGGTGGCCCGGGACGGCGACCAGCCCAACCAGCGTCAGAAGTTCAACCCGCTGGTGCGGTTGGACTCGGTCAACGGCGGCCCGGTCGAAGAGGCCCGGAACCGTCCGGACTTCACCAAGCTGACCCCGCTGTACCCGAACCAGCGGCTGCGGTTGGAGACCTCGGGGGAGAAGCTGACCACCCGCGTCATCGACCTGATCATGCCGATCGGCAAGGGGCAGCGCGCGCTGATCGTGTCGCCGCCCAAGGCCGGTAAGACCACGATCATGCAGGACATCGCCAACGCGATCACCCGCAACAACCCCGAGTGCCACCTGATGGTGGTGCTGGTCGACGAGCGTCCCGAAGAAGTCACCGACATGCAGCGCTCGGTCAAGGGTGAGGTCATCGCCTCGACCTTCGACCGGCCGCCGTCAGACCACACCCAGGCCGCCGAGCTGGCCATCGAGCGGGCCAAGCGCCTGGTCGAGCAGGGCAAGGACGTGGTCGTGCTGCTGGACTCGATCACCCGGCTGGGTCGTGCCTACAACAACGCCTCCCCGGCGTCGGGCCGCATCCTGTCCGGTGGTGTGGACTCCACCGCGCTCTACCCGCCCAAGCGGTTCCTGGGCGCGGCCCGCAACATCGAGGACGGCGGCTCGCTGACCATCATCGCCACCGCGATGGTGGAGACCGGCTCCACCGGTGACACGGTGATCTTCGAGGAGTTCAAGGGCACCGGCAACGCCGAGCTCAAGCTGGACCGCAAGATCGCCGAGCGCCGGGTCTTCCCGGCCGTCGACGTCAACCCGTCGGGCACTCGCAAGGACGAGCTGCTGCTCTCGCCGGACGAGTTCGCGATCGTGCACAAGCTGCGCCGGCTGCTGTCCGGCCTGGATTCGCATCAGGCCATCGACCTGTTGATGAGTCAGCTGCGCAAGACCAAGAACAACTACGAGTTCCTGGTGCAGGTGTCCAAGACCACGCCGGGAATGGACAACGACTGATCGGCGCTGCCACCGACCACTGAAATTGCGGTCAGGGCTGTGATAGCCCCGCGATCACAACCCTGACGGCAATCTCGACGGGTGACGGCAGCGGAATACGCATAACCCTCCCGGCGTTTTGGGGGGCGACAGCGTAGCTGGCATAATCGAAAACCTCAGGTTCCGGTTCACGTCCGCCTCACATTCGAAGGCGGGCGACCCGGCGGCCCACGATTGAAGAGGACACCATGAAGACTGGCATTCACCCCGCCTACGGCGAGACCACCGTGGTCTGCGGTTGTGGCAACACCTTCACCACCCGTAGCACCAAGGAGAGCGGCCACATCGTGGTCGAGGTCTGCTCGCAGTGCCACCCGTTCTACACCGGTAAGCAGAAGATCCTCGACAGCGGCGGCCGGGTCGCGCGCTTCGAGAAGCGCTACGGCAAGCGCAACGCCGGTGCCGCAGCAGCTGCAGCCGACGACAAGTAGCTCCCTCACCGACGCCCGGAACGTGCCAGCACGTCACCCGGGCGTCGGCTTGCGTTCGGGGATGGAGGTGAGATGACCCAAAGTGTTCAGGGGATCGACGCCCTGCTGGCCGAGCACGCCGCCCTGGAAACGCAGCTGTCCGATCCCGAACTGCACAACGATCCGGCCGAGGCTTGTCGGGCCGGTCGGCGCTTCGCCCAGCTGGCGCCCATCATCGCCACCCACCGCAAGCTCGAGTCGGCCCGCGGCGACCTTGAGGCGGCTCGGGAACTGGCCGCCGACGACGCGTCGTTCGCCGCCGAGATTCCAGACCTGGAGGCGCGCGTCGCCGAGCTGGACACCGCGCTCACCGACATGCTGGCGCCCCGCGACCCGCACGACGCCGACGACATCGTGCTCGAGGTCAAATCCGGCGAGGGCGGCGAGGAATCGGCGCTGTTCGCCGCTGACCTGGCCCGGATGTACATCCGCTACGCCGAGCGCCAGGGCTGGAAGGTGACGGTCCTCGACGAGACCACCTCTGACCTCGGCGGCTACAAGGACGCCACGCTGACCATCGCGAGCAAGGGCGAGTCCGCCGACGGCGTGTGGTCGCGGATGAAGTTCGAGGGCGGCGTGCACCGCGTGCAGCGGGTGCCGGTCACCGAATCGCAGGGCCGGGTCCACACCTCGGCGGCCGGCGTGCTGGTCTACCCCGAGCCCGAAGAGGTCGGCGAGGTGGCCATCGACGAGTCGGACCTGCGCATCGACGTTTACCGGTCCTCCGGCAAGGGTGGCCAGGGCGTCAACACCACCGACTCCGCGGTGCGGATCACCCACCTGCCGACCGGGATCGTGGTGACCTGCCAGAACGAGCGGTCCCAGCTGCAGAACAAGGCCCGTGCGTTGCAGGTCTTGGCGGCCCGGCTGCAGGCGGTGGCCGAGGAGCAGGCGCAGGCCGACGCCTCGGCCGATCGGGCCAGCCAGATCCGTACCGTGGACCGCAGCGAGCGCATCCGCACCTACAACTTCCCGGAGAACCGGATTACCGACCACCGCATCGGCTACAAGGCGCACAACCTCGACCAGGTCCTCGACGGGGATCTCGATCCGATGTTCGACGCGCTGGCAGCCGCCGATAAGGAAACCCGGTTACAGGGGACGGCGTGAGCCGGATACGGGACGCGATCGACTCCGCTGCAGCGCTTTTCGCTGATGCCGGTATCGATTCCGCCCGCTTCGACGCCGAAGAACTCGCCGCCCATGCGGCCGGCACCGATCGTGGCCGGCTGGCGCTGCTGGATCGACCCGACGACGAGTTCTTCGGGCGTTACCGGGAATTGGTCGCCGCGCGCAGTTCCCGTATCCCGCTGCAGCACCTGATCGGCACCGCGGCGTTCGGCCCGGTCCTGCTGCAGGTCGGCCCCGGGGTGTTCACCCCGCGGCCGGAGACCGAGGCCATGCTCGACTGGGTTCTGAAACAGGCTGCGGCCCAACCGTTCGGATCGCAGCCGGTGATCGTCGACGCCTGCACCGGTTCCGGTGCATTGGCGGTCGCCTTGTCCCGCAGTTTTCCCGCGGCGCGGGTCCTCGCGGTGGAGGACTCTGAGGCGGCGTTGGATTATGCGCGGCGCAACTGCGTGGGTACGTCAGTGGAGCTGATCGATGCCGACGTGACCATGCCGGGGCTGCTGTCGGAGCTTGACGGTCGGGTCGACTTGATGGTCAGCAATCCGCCCTATATTCCCGAGGGTGCGGATCTGGATCCTGAAGTGGCTGAGCATGATCCGGAGCACGCTTTGTTCGGCGGCCCCGACGGAATGTCGGTGATCACCCCGCTGGCCGACCTCGCCGCGCGACTGCTGCGCCGCGGTGGGTTGTTCGCCGTTGAGCACGACGACACCACGCCGACGGCCACTGTCCAAACCGTTAGCGGTACTGGATTTTTCGACGAGGTAGTGTCCCGGCCCGACCTGACTGGGCGGCTCCGGTTCGTGACGGCGATCAGGAATGGCCAACCATGACAGAGGTTTTCGACTGCACCGATGCGGACCAGCGTACGGCCGGAATCACGGCGGCGATCGACGCCGTGCGCGGTGGTCGACTGGTGGTGCTGCCGACCGACACGGTCTACGGCATCGGCGCCGACGCGTTCAACGCTGCCGGGGTGACTGCGCTGCTGGCAGCCAAACGACGCGGCCGCGACATGCCGGTGGGGGTGCTGGTCGGGTCGTGGAACTCCATCGACGGGCTGGCCCTGATCGTGCCCGACACCGCCCGTGAACTGATCCGGGCGTTCTGGCCGGGTGCGCTCAGCCTGATCGTCACCCAGGCGCCGTCGCTGCAGTGGGATCTCGGCGAGGCGCGCGGCACCGTGATGGTGCGCATGCCGCTGCACCCGGTGGCCCTGGAGGTCCTCAAGGCGGTGGGCCCGATGGCGGTGTCCAGCGCCAACGTCTCCGGTGGATCGCCCGCGGTCGAGGCCGGCGAAGCGCAAAGCCAACTGGGGGAGTCCGTCGACGTCTACCTCGACGCGGGCCCGGCCGAACAGGGCGCGGCGTCGACGATCGTGGATCTCACCGGCCCCGCGCCGCGGATCGTCCGGAGCGGACCGGTCTCGGCCGAACAGATCGGCGCCGTGCTGGGGCTGGATCCGGACTCCCTGACGGGAACACCGTGACCAGCCTGCTGGCGCTGGCCGACCGTGGTGCCGGCGTGCCGCTGCGGGAGCTGGCGCTGGTCGGACTGACCGCCGCGATCATCACCTACTTCACCACCGGACCGGTCCGCTGGCTGGCCACCCGAATCGGTGCGGTAGCCTACCCGCGCGAACGCGACGTCCATGTGCAGCCGACACCGCGGATGGGTGGGCTGGCGATGTACGTCGGGATCGTCGCGGGGATCTTCCTGGCCTCGCAGCTGCCGGCACTGACCCGCGGTTTCGTCTACTCCACCGGGATGCCGGCGGTGGTGCTGGCCGGCGGGGTCATCATGGGAATCGGTCTGCTCGACGACAAGTGGGGCCTGGACGCCCTGACAAAATTCGCCGGTCAGATCACCGCGGCCAGCGTGCTGGTCACCATGGGCGTGGCCTGGAGCGTGCTCTACATCCCGATCGGCGGCGTCGGCACCGTGGTGCTCGATCAGGTGTCGTCGATCCTGCTCACGCTGGCGTTGACGGTCTCGATCGTCAACGCCATGAACTTCGTCGACGGCCTCGACGGGCTGGCCGCCGGCCTGGGACTGATCACCGCGCTGGCGATCTGCATGTTCTCCGTCGGCGTGCTGCAAGACCACGGCGGCGACGTGCTGTTCTACCCGCCGGCGTTGATCTCGGTGGTCTTAGCCGGCGCTTGTCTCGGATTCCTGCCGCACAATTTCAGCCCCGCGAAGATCTTCATGGGTGACTCCGGCTCGATGCTGATCGGGCTGATGCTGGCCGCGGCGTCCACCACCGCGGCCGGGCCGATCTCGCAAACCGCCTACGGCGCGCGCGACGTCTTCGCACTGCTGTCACCGTTCCTGCTGGTGGCGGCCGTGATGTGTGTGCCGGCCCTGGACGTGCTGCTGGCGATCATCCGTCGTACTAGGGCTGGGCTCAGTCCCTTCAGCCCGGACAAGATGCACCTGCACCACCGGTTGCTGCAGATCGGCCATTCCGATCGCCGGGTGGTGCTGCTGATCTACTTGTGGACCGCGATCGTCGCGTTCGGGGCGGCCGGCACCATCTTCTTCGACCCGCGCTACACCGGGGCGGTGATGTTGGGTGCGATGCTCATCGCGATTGTCGTTACGCTCATCCCGTTGCTACGCCGGGGCGGCAGCCCCGAAGACGACCCCTACGACGCGCGGTAGTAGCACCGTCTAAGATGGTGTTGTAGGTGGTTCCACAGTGCGTTCGGGCATCCGATACGCTCGGCGGGCGACTTCACGACAGTGACGCAGGGCAGATTCAGATTGGGGTGAGGCGGTGACGACACCAGCGCAGGATGCGCCGTTGGTGTTGCCGTCGGTGGTGTTCCAGCCGATTCGGCTGTCACTGATCTGTGTCGCTCTGACCGCTGCCGCAATCGCCGCGGCTGCTCAATTCGGCCGCCCGCTGTTCGGAGTGTTCTTCGGGCTGGGCCTGGCGCTCGGTCTGGGCAACGCCCTGCTGATTCGCCGATCGGCACTGAAGATCACCGCCTCCGACCATCCGCTGAAGAAGAAGATGGCGCTGAACTCGGCGTCTCGTCTGCTGGTCATCAGCGCGATCGGCCTGGCTATCGCTTACCAGTTCCGTCCAGAGGGCCTCGGCGCACTGTTCGGATTGGCCTTGTTCGAGGTAGTGCTGGTGCTGACCACCATGCTGCCAGTGGTAAAAAAGCTCCGCGCGCAAGCGTCAGAGTCGGGCGCTGAAGGGACGGAAAATGACTGAGTCGATCCTGGCTGAGGGAGCCATCGAGGTCGGCCACCACGAGACCGCGGTGTGGCCGCTGGTCGGTGAGGTCAACATCGACACCATCACCTCCACCGCGATCGCGGCGGTGATCGTGATCGCCCTGGCGCTGTTCCTGCGCGCCAAGGTCACGTCGAGCGGGGTCCCGGGCGGGGTGCAGCTGTTCTTCGAGGCGATCACCATTCAGATGCGCAACCAGATCGAGGGCGCAATCGGGATGAAGATCGCCCCGTTCGTGCTGCCGCTGGCGGTGACGATCTTCATCTTCATCCTGGTCTGTAACTGGCTGTCGGTGCTGCCGGTGCAGTACTCCGACGAGCACGGCATCCATGAGTTGATTTCCTCTGCCGCCGCCGACATCAACTTCGTGCTGGCGCTGGCCCTGCTGGTGTTCTGCGGTTACCACCTGGCCGGCTTCTGGCGCCGCGGCTTCATCGGCCACCCGCTGCGGGTGCTCAAGGGCCACGTCGCGATCCTGGCGCCGATCAACCTGGTCGAAGAGATCGCCAAGCCGGTCTCGCTGTCCCTGCGTCTGTTCGGCAACATCTTCGCCGGCGGCATCCTGGTTAGCCTGATCGCGTTGCTCGGGCCGGTCTTCATGGTCGCGCCGAACGCGATCTGGAAGACCTTCGACCTGTTCGTCGGACTGATCCAGGCGTTCATCTTCGCGCTGCTGACCATCCTGTACTTCAGCCAGGCCATGGAGCTCGAAGAAGACCACCACTAGTACCACCTGCACGACCACATCAGACCTGGTAGAGCACTACCAGCTAGCAAGGAGGAATGAAATGGCAGATCCCAATCTGATCGGACTTGGTGCCCTCATCGGCGGCGGTCTCATCATGGGCGGCGGTGCCATCGGCGCCGGTATCGGTGACGGTATCGCCGGTAACGCGCTGATCGCCGGTATCGCTCGTCAGCCCGAAGCTCAGGGTCGCCTGTTCACCCCGTTCTTCATCACGGTTGGTCTGGTCGAAGCGGCCTACTTCATCAACCTGGCCTTCATGGCGTTGTTCGTCTTCGCCACCCCGATCGCCGCACAGCAGTAACGCACAAAGATGGGTGACATGAGCGTTGCTGTCCTCGCTTTGAGCGAGGCGGCTGAGGAAGGCCCGAAGAAGAGCTTCCTCATTCCCGACGGCACCTTCTTTGTCGTGCTCGCGATCTTCCTGATCGTGCTCGGCGTGATCAGTACCTTCGTGGTGCCGCCGATCATGAAGGTGCTGCGGGAGCGCGAGAACATGGTCACCAAGACTCTCGCCGACAATCGGGAGTCCGCCGAGCAGTTCGCGGCGGCCGACGCCGACTACGAGAAGCAGATGGCGGCGGCGCGCCTTGAGGCCAGCACGGCACGGGACGAAGCCCGTGCCGAGGGTCGCAAGGTGATCGACGAGCAGCGTTCGGCGGCCGAGGCGGAGGTGGCCTCGACATTGCAGGCCGCCACCGACAAGCTCAAGCAAGAAGGCGATGCGGTGAGTGACCAGCTGCAGGCCCGGGTGGAGACACTGTCCGCCACCCTGGCCGGCCGGATCCTCGGCGTTGACGCCGAGGCACTTTCCGCGGCGAGTACGGGGCGGTAGCAACAGAGATGTCGATTTTCATCGGGCAGCTGGTCGGCTTTGCCATCATCGTGTGGCTGCTGGTCAAGTTCGTCGTGCCACCGGTACGCAAGCTGATGGCCGACCAGCAGGAGTCGGTGCGCAAGCAGCTGGAGGAGGCGGCAGCCGCCGCCGCTCGTCTGACCGAAGCCGGTCAGGCGCACTCCACGGCACTGGCAAACGCCACCGCCGAGGCGCAGCGGGTGACCGCGGAGGCCCGCTCGGACGCCGAGCGGATCGCCGAGCAACTGCGTAGCCAGGCCGGTGTCGACGCCGAGCGCGTGAAGGCCACCGGCGGACAGCAGGTCGGTCTGATGCGGGCGCAACTCATCCGTGAGCTGCGGTCCGGCTTGGGTGCCGAAGCGGTGCAGCGGGCGGGCGAACTGGTTCGCGCGCACGTCGCCGATCCGCAGCGGCAGTCGGCCACTGTGGACCGGTTCCTCGACGAGCTCGACGCCATGGCGCCGAAGTCCGTCGAGGTCGAATCACCGATCCTGGTCCGGATGCGTTCTGCGAGCCGCCAGGCGTTGGCCGGCGTGCTGAACAAGTTCAGCGAAGTGGCCGGTGGCCTGGACCAGCAGGGCTTGGCCGCGCTGGCCGGTGACCTGACCGCGGTCGCCGAACTGCTGGAGCGCGAGAGCGTGATCACCCGGCACCTGACCGTGCCGACCGACGACGCCGCACCGAAGGTGCGTCTGGTGCAGCGGCTGTTCGCCGACAAGATCGGTGCCGGCGCACTGACACTGGTGACCGACGCCGCTTCGGCCCGGTGGTCCAACGGCGAGGATCTGGTCACCGCCCTCGAGCACGTCGCCCGGCAGGCACTGTTGCTGTCGGCCGAGAGTGCCGGCACCGTCGACGAGGTGGAGGACCAGCTGTTCCGGTTCTCCCGCGTGTTGGATGCCCAGCCCCGTCTGGACATCCTGCTCGGCGACACCGCGACCCCGGCCGCTGGTCGGGTCGGGTTGCTGAGCAATGTCATCGGCGGTGGCAGTGGTGCCAACCCGATCACGGTGGCGCTACTCGAGCAGACCGTACGGCTGCTGCGTGGCCAGTCCGCGCATCAGGCGATCACCGAGCTTGCTCAGATCGCAGTGGCACGTCGCGGCGAATTGGTGGCGGACGTCGGTGCGGCCGCCGAACTCAGCGACGCCCAGCGCGCCCGGCTGAATTCCGTGCTGAGCCGGATCTACAGCCACCCGGTGCGTGTGCAGGTCGACGTCGACCCCGCACGCCTAGGCGGGTTGGCGATCTCGGTCGGCGACGAGGTGATCGACGGCACGCTGTCGTCGCGCCTCGCGGCCGCGAAGACGCAATTGCCCGACTGACCCGGACCTACCCGGTCCCAGAGCCCATCACCCATTTCGAAGGCAGGAAGACGAAAAGCCATGGCAGAGTTGACAATCTCCTCTGACGACATTCAGGGGGCGATCGAGGAGTACGTGAGCTCCTTCAGCGCCGAGACCGCGCGCGAGGAGGTCGGCACCGTCATCGACGCCGGGGACGGCATCGCACACGTCGAGGGCCTGCCTTCGGTGATGACCCAGGAGCTCCTGGAGTTCCCCGGCGGCGTGCTGGGCGTGGCCCTGAACCTCGACGAGCACAGCGTCGGTGCGGTGATCCTGGGTGAATTCGAGCACATCGAGCAAGGTCAGCAGGTCAAGCGCACCGGTGAGGTGCTCTCGGTGCCGGTCGGCGACGGCTTCCTCGGTCGCGTCGTCAACCCGCTGGGACAGCCCATCGACGCGCGCGGCGAGATCGAGGCCGAGACTCGCCGTCCGCTTGAGATGCAGGCCCCCTCGGTGGTTCAGCGTCAGAGCGTCAGCGAGCCGCTGCAGACTGGTATCAAGGCTGTCGACGCCATGACCCCGATCGGCCGCGGCCAGCGTCAGCTCATCATCGGCGACCGCAAGACCGGCAAGACCGCGCTCTGTGTGGACACCATCCTCAACCAGCGCAAGAACTGGGAGACCGGGGACCCGAACCAGCAGGTTCGTTGCGTCTACGTCGCGATCGGCCAGAAGGGCACCACCATCGCCAGCGTGCGTCGCGCGCTGGAAGAGGGCGGCGCCATGGACTACACCACGATCGTCGCCGCGCCGGCGTCCGACTCCGCCGGCTTCAAGTGGCTGGCCCCCTACACCGGCTCGGCGATCGCCCAGCACTGGATGTACTCGGGCAAGCACGTGCTGATCGTGTTCGACGACCTGACCAAGCAGGCCGAGGCCTACCGCGCCATCTCGCTGTTGCTGCGCCGCCCGCCGGGCCGCGAGGCCTACCCGGGTGACGTGTTCTACCTGCACTCTCGTCTGCTGGAGCGTTGCGCGAAGCTCTCCGACGAGCTGGGTGGCGGTTCGCTGACCGGTCTGCCGATCATCGAGACCAAGGCCAACGACATCTCGGCCTACATCCCGACCAACGTCATCTCGATCACCGACGGCCAGTGCTTCCTGGAGAGCGACCTGTTCAACCAGGGTGTCCGCCCGGCCATCAACGTCGGTGTGTCGGTGTCCCGTGTCGGTGGCGCCGCCCAGATCAAGGCGATGAAGGAGGTGGCCGGCTCGCTGCGTCTGGACCTGTCGCAGTACCGCGAGCTGGAGGCCTTCGCCGCTTTCGCCTCCGACCTGGACGCCACGTCGAAGGCTCAGCTGGAGCGTGGTGCACGCCTGGTGGAGCTGCTCAAGCAGCCCCAGTACGCACCGCTGCCGGTCGAGGAGCAGGTGGTCTCGATCTTCCTGGGTACCGAAGGTCACCTGGACTCGGTGCCGGTCGAGGACGTGGGCCGCTTCGAATCCGAGTTGCTGGACCACATCCGGGCTTCGGAGAATGACATCCTGACCGGGATTCGTGAGTCCAAGAAGCTCTCCGATGAGGCCAACGAGAAGCTGGTCGCCGTGATCAACCAGTTCAAGAAGGGCTTCGCCGCCACGGACGGCAGCTCGGTGGTGCCCGACGCGCACGTCGAGGCGCTCGACGAGGACAAGCTCGGCAAGGAAGCGGTGCAGGTCCACAAGGCCGCGCCGGCGAAGAAGAAGTAACGCCGATATGGCAGCCACACTTCGCGAACTACGCGGGCGAATCCGCTCAGCCGGGTCGATCAAGAAGATCACCAAGGCCCAGGAGCTGATCGCCACCTCGCGTATCGGCCGGGCGCAGGCCCGGCTGGAAACGGCACGGCCGTACGCCGTCGAGATCACCCGGTTGCTCACCACCCTGGCCGCCGAGGCGGCCCTGGACCACCCGTTGCTGGTCGAGCGCAGCGAGCCCAAGCGGGCGGGTGTCCTGGTGGTGTCGTCCGACCGTGGTCTGTGTGGCGGCTACAACGCCAACGTCTTTCGTCGGGCAGAGGAACTGTTCGCTCTGCTGCGCTCGGAGGGCAAGGACCCGGTGCTCTACGTCGTCGGCCGCAAGGCGCTGGCCTACTACTCGTTCCGGAACTGGTCGGTGACCGACTCCTGGACCGGATTCTCCGAGCAGCCGACATACGAGAACGCCGCCACGATCGCCTCCACCCTGGTTGAGGCATTCCTGGCCGGCGTCGACGACGACGGCGACCACCCGGGCACCGACGGGGTCCTGGGCGTCGACGAACTGCACATCGTGTCGACCGACTTCCGTTCGATGCTGTCGCAGTCGGCCGAGGCGCGTCGGATCGCTCCGATGCTGGTGGAGTACGTGGGCGAGGAGACCGGGCCGAAGACCCTGTACTCCTTCGAGCCGGATGCCACGACGCTGTTCGACTCGCTGCTGCCGCGGTATCTGACCACCCGCGTGTATGCCGCGCTGCTCGACTCGGCGGCCTCGGAGCTGGCTTCGCGCCAGCGCGCGATGAAGTCGGCGACCGACAACGCCGACGACTTGATCAAAGCGTTGACCCTTGAGGCCAACCGTGAGCGCCAGGCTCAGATCACCCAGGAAATCAGCGAAATCGTTGGCGGTGCGAATGCCCTCGCCGACGCCGCCCGGTAAGTCCCCAAGGAAGCGAAGAAGATAATGACTGTTACCGCTGACAAGACAACCGCCGGCCGCGTGGTGCGCGTAACCGGCCCCGTCGTCGACGTCGAGTTCCCCCGGGGCGCGGTGCCCGAGCTGTTCAACGCTCTGCACGCGGAGATCTCCTTCTCGGAGCTGGCCAAGACGCTGACCCTCGAGGTCGCCCAGCACTTGGGTGACAACCTGGTCCGCACCATTTCGATGCAGCCCACCGACGGCCTGGTGCGTGGCACCGCGGTCACCGACACCGGTGCCGCGATCTCGGTGCCGGTGGGGCACGAGGTCAAGGGCCACGTGTTCAACGCGCTGGGTCACTGCCTCGACAAGCCGGGTTACGGCGAGGACTTCGAGCACTGGGGCATCCACCGGAAGCCCCCGGCCTTCAACGAGCTGGAACCGCGCACCGAGATGCTCGAGACCGGCCTGAAGGTCGTCGACCTGCTCACCCCGTACGTGCGTGGCGGCAAGATCGCTCTGTTCGGTGGTGCCGGCGTGGGCAAGACCGTGCTGATCCAGGAGATGATCAACCGTATCGCCCGCAACTTCGGTGGCACCTCGGTGTTCGCCGGCGTGGGGGAGCGCACCCGTGAGGGCAACGACCTGTGGGTCGAGCTCGAGGATGCCAACGTGCTCAAGGACACCGCCTTGGTGTTCGGCCAGATGGACGAGCCGCCGGGCACTCGTATGCGGGTGGCGCTGTCGGCCCTGACCATGGCCGAGTGGTTCCGCGACGAGGCGGGCCAGGACGTGCTGCTGTTCATCGACAACATCTTCCGGTTCACCCAGGCCGGCTCCGAGGTTTCGACCCTGCTGGGCCGGATGCCTTCGGCCGTGGGTTACCAGCCCACGCTGGCCGACGAGATGGGTGAGCTGCAGGAGCGGATCACCTCGACCCGCGGTCGGTCCATCACCTCGATGCAGGCCGTGTACGTGCCCGCCGACGACTACACCGACCCGGCGCCGGCGACCACGTTCGCGCACCTGGACGCCACCACCGAGCTGTCTCGTGCGGTGTTCTCCAAGGGCATCTTCCCGGCCGTGGACCCGCTGGCCTCCAGCTCGACCATTCTGGACCCGGCCATCGTCGGTGAAGACCACTACCGTGTCGCCCAGGAGGTCATCCGGGTCCTGCAGCGTTACAAGGACCTGCAGGACATCATCGCCATCCTCGGTATCGACGAGCTCTCCGAAGAGGACAAGCAGCTGGTCGGCCGGGCACGGCGTATCGAGCGGTTCCTGAGCCAGAACATGATGGCCGCCGAGCAGTTCACCGGCCAGCCCGGCTCGACGGTGCCGCTGAAGGAGACCATCGAGGCCTTCGACCGCCTGACCAAGGGTGACTTCGACCACCTGCCCGAGCAGGCGTTCTTCCTGATCGGTGGCCTCGACGACCTGGCCAAGAAGGCCGAGAGCCTGGGCGCCAAGCTGTGACCGGGTGTGCTGCTGGCGATGAGCGCTTGCGCGAAGAGCGTCCTACCAAGACGAAAGGCGGTGGGTAATGGCAGAGCTTGACGTCGACATCGTCGCGGTCGATCGCAAGGTGTGGTCGGGCAAGGCCACGTTCATCTTCACCCGGACCACCGTTGGTGAGATCGGCATCTTGCCGGGGCACATCCCGGTGGTCGCCGAGCTCGTCGATGACGCCATGGTGCGGGTGGACCGCGTCGAGGAGGGTGAGCTGCGGCTCGCCGTGCACGGCGGCTTCCTGTCGGTGACCGACGAGGGCGTCAGCATCCTGGCCGAGGCGGTCGACTTCGCCGCAGAGATCGACGAAGCGACCGCGCGGCACGAAGCCCAGTCCAGCGACCCGAAGATGGCCGCGCAGGGACGGGCCAGGCTGCGCGCCCTGGGTGTGATCGACTAGTAGGTCTGAAGACGATGAGCACGCCCATGATCGGCATGGTCGTGCTTGTCGTTGTTCTCCTCAGCGCCGTTGTCGCGCTGAGCTATCGGCTGTGGAAGCTGCGCCAGGGCGGCACCGCGGCGATCATGCGTGACCTTCCGGCGGTCGGCGGCCATGGCTGGCGTCACGGCGTCGTCCGCTATCGGGGCGGTGAAGCCGCCTTCTACCGTCTTTCCAGCGTGCGGTTGTGGCCGGATCGTCGGCTGAGCCGACGTGGTGTGGATGTGGTGGGGCGCCGTGCGCCCCGGGGCGACGAATTCGACATCATGACTGACGAGATCGTGGTGCTGGAACTCTGCGACGTCAGTCAGGACCACCGGGCCGGTTTCGAGATAGCGCTGGACCGCGGAGCGCGGACCGCCTTCCTGTCCTGGCTGGAGGCGCGCCCGTCGCCCCGTGCCCGGCGCCAGAGCTACTGAGCAGCCCTACGGCGTTGGAGCCGTTGGCGCGGACTACTTTTCGGGACCGTCGGTGCGTTCGCCGCCGGGCTTCCAGAGCACGTCACCGTCGGCATTGGCCACGCGGCACAACACAAACATCAAGTCCGACAACCGATTCAGATACTTCGCCGGCAGCACCGACACCCCGTCCGGATAGGCGTCGAGGGCAGCCCAGGCCGAGCGCTCGGCCCGGCGCACCGCGGTTCGAGCCACATGCAGCAATGCCGACAGTGGTGAGCCACCCGGCAGGATGAACGAGTTGAGCGGGGGCAGCTGTTCGTTGTATTCGTCACACCACGCCTCCACCCGGTCGACGTAGTCGGCGGTGATCCGCAGCGGCGGGTACTTCGGATTCTCGGCGACCGGCGTGGCCAAGTCTGCGCCCGCGTCGAACAGGTCGTTCTGGATGTGCAGCAGCGTGGCGCTGACCGTCTCGGCGGGGTCGCCAAGCGCGATCGCAACACCGATCGCCGCGTTGGCCTCCTCGACATCGGCATAGGCCACCAGCCTCGGATCGGTCTTGGGCACGCGAGAGAAATCGCTGAGGCCTGTCGTCCCGTCGTCGCCGGTACGGGTGTAAACGCGAGTGATGTGCACCGCCATAGTCAAACCGTACCGGGGGAGGGAACCACTGCAATCCCCGGTTCGGCAGGAGCCCGGATTGGTCGGGATAGTCCTCGCGTCGTCACTACACTGACGCGAGTGGGTGAGCGTTTCGTGGTTACCGGCGGTAACCGATTGTCCGGTGAGGTCGCCGTCGGTGGCGCTAAGAACAGCGTCCTGAAGCTGATGGCGGCGGCCCTGTTGGCGGAGGGCACCAGCACCATCACCAACTGCCCGGACATTCTGGACGTGCCGTTGATGGCTGAGGTGCTGCGCGGCCTGGGTGCCAACGTCGAGCTTGACGGCACCACGGTGCGCATCACTTCGCCGGACGAACCCAAGTACGACGCGGACTTCGCCGCGGTGCGCCAGTTCCGGGCTTCGGTCTGTGTGCTGGGCCCCTTGGTGGGCCGCTGTCTGCAGGCGAAGGTCGCGCTACCGGGCGGCGACGCGATCGGGTCTCGCCCGCTCGACATGCACCAGGCCGGCCTACGTCAACTGGGCGCCACCTGCAATATCGAGCATGGTTGCGTGGTCGCGCACGCCGAGAAGCTGCGCGGCGCCGAGATTCAGTTGGAGTTTCCGTCGGTCGGCGCCACCGAGAACATCTTGATGGCCGCGGTCCTGGCCGAGGGCGTCACGACCATCCACAACGCGGCGCGTGAACCCGATGTCGCTGATCTGTGCACGATGCTCAACCAGATGGGCGCGCAGATCGAAGGTGCGGGCTCCCCGACGTTGAAGATCACCGGGGTACCGCGTCTGCATCCCACCGAACATGAAGTGATCGGCGACCGGATCGTGGCGGCGACCTGGGCTATCGCCGCGGTGATGACCCGCGGCGACATCTCGGTCACCGGCGTGGACCCGGCGCACCTGCAGCTCGTCCTGCACAAGTTGCACGATGCGGGGGCGACCGTCACCCAGTCCGACAACGGGTTCCGGGTGGTCCAATACGAGCGGCCCAAGGCCGTGAACGTGGCGACCTTGCCGTTTCCGGGATTCCCCACCGACCTGCAGCCGATGGCAATCGGCCTCGCGGCGATCGCAGACGGCACCTCGATGATCACCGAGAACGTCTTCGAAGCCAGATTCCGGTTCGTCGAGGAGATGATCCGATTGGGGGCCGATGCCCGCACCGACGGTCACCATGCGGTGGTGCGTGGGCTGCCGCAGCTCTCCAGTGCACCGGTTTGGGCCTCCGACATCCGTGCCGGCGCCGGTCTGGTCCTTGCGGGCCTGGTCGCAGACGGTGAGACCGAGGTCCACGACGTCTTTCACATCGATCGCGGCTACCCGTTGTTCGTGGAATATCTAGGCGATTTGGGCGCTGAGATAGAACGTGTAATATAGGTCGAGCCGGAGGGACGCGGACCGCGGAACTACCGACAGTCTGGAAGTCCTTCCGGAAGCCCCGAAAAACTCGGAGTTGACTCAACTCCATCTACGGAGTATAGTAGCGGGGTTGCCTGAAGCCAGGCGGCGTGTTGTTTGAGAACTCAATAGTGTGTTTGGTGGTTTTTGTTTGTTGTTGTTTTTGCCATGCCTTTGGCGCCCC
>NZ_JBJIAJ010000019.1:0-51907 GCF_045310925.1 Mycobacterium sp. SMC-15
ATCGGCAACACTCCGCGATCGGCAAGATTCCGCCCATCACCAGGTTGACCAACCTGCCTGGGCAGTACAGCTAGGTCGGGGCCACAAGTTCACAGCCAAACACGCACGGCCAAAACTTGATGCTACCGACAGACACAGATATATTGCCTGCAACTAGTCGACACAGATATCTGGGGAGCTGGCATGACGCGGGAATGGTCCGACGTGGAGTTGCTGCACGAGCTCGAGCCCGTCGTAGAGAAACTCATCAACCGACACTTCTCCATGGCCAAGGACTGGAACCCCCACGACTACATCCCCTGGTCCGACGGCAAGAACTACTACGCGCTCGGCGGGCAGGATTGGCATCCTGAGCAGTCGAAACTGTCCGAGGTCGCTCGGACGGCAATGGTGCAGAACCTGCTGACCGAGGACAACCTGCCCTCGTATCACCGCGAGATCGCGATGAACTTCACCATGGACGCCCCCTGGGGCACCTGGGTCAACCGCTGGACCGCCGAGGAGAACCGCCACGGCATCGCCCTGCGCGACTACCTGGTGGTCACCCGCAACTGCGACCCCATCGAACTGGAAACGCTGCGGATGGAGACCGTCAACCGCGGCTTCAGCCCGGGCCAGAACCACCAGGTCTCCGGCGACCTGTTCGCCGAGAGCCTGTTCGACTCGGTCATCTATGTCAGCTTCCAGGAGCTGGCCACCCGGATCTCGCACCGCAACACCGGCCAGGCCTGCAACGACCCCATCGCCGACCAGCTGCTGGCGCGGATCTCGCACGACGAGAACCTGCACATGATCTTCTACCGTGACGTGAGCGCCGTCGGTTTCGACATTGCGCCCGAACAGGCGATGCGCTCGCTGCACCGGGTGCTGGCCAACTTCCAGATGCCCGGGTTCGTCGTGCCGGAGTTCCGCCGCAAGGCCGTGATCATCGCGGTCGGCGGTGTCTACGACCCGATGATCCACCGCGACGACGTGGTGATGCCGGTGCTGAAGAAGTGGGGCATCCTCGAGCGGAGTTTCAGCGGCGAGGCCGCCCGCTACCAGGAGGGGATCGCCAAGATCGTCGCCGAGCTGGACGAGACGTGCGAGAAGTTCGAGCTGGCCAAGCAGCGCCGGCTCGAGCGGGAGGCCAAGGTGGCCGAGAAGCGCGCCGCCAAGAAGGTGTTGGAGCCATCAGCGTCGTAACTGACGAGCAGCCGACGCTGGATGGTGACGGCGACCTGCCGCGCCCGGCTTCGCCGCGCTCGCAGTCGCCGCTGAAGATCGGGTCGATCGAGCTTGCCAGCCCCGTGGTGCTGGCCCCGATGGCCGGCGTGACCAACGTCGCATTCCGCACGCTCTGCCGCGAACTGGAACAGTCCCGGGCCGGAACGGTCAGCGGGCTCTATGTCTGCGAGATGGTGACCGCACGCGCGCTCGTCGAGCGGCACCCCGCCACCTTGCACATGACGACATTCGGGCCGCAGGAGTCACCGCGCTCGCTGCAGCTCTACACCGTCGACCCCGACACCACTTACGCCGCGGCGAAAATGATCGCCGACGAGGGACTGGCCGACCACATCGACATGAATTTCGGCTGCCCGGTGCCCAAGGTGACCCGCCTCGGTGGCGGGTCGGCGCTGCCCTACAAGCGCCGGCTGTTCGGCAACATCGTCGCCGCAGCGGTGCGTGGCACGGCCGGCACCGACATTCCCGTGACCGTGAAGTTCCGGATCGGCATCGATGACGCCCACCACACCCACCTGGACGCCGGGCGCATCGCCGAGGCCGAGGGTGCTGCCGCGGTGGCCTTGCACGCTCGGACCGCGTCGCAGCGCTACTCCGGCACCGCCGACTGGGAGCAGATCGCGGCGCTCAAAGCGCAGGTCCGTTCGATTCCGGTGCTGGGCAACGGCGATATCTTCGAGGCCGGCGACGCCCTGGCCATGATGGCGGCCACCGGTTGCGACGGCGTGGTGATCGGCCGCGGCTGCCTGGGGCGCCCCTGGTTGTTCGGCGAGCTCTCGGCGGCTTTCGCGGGTCGGCCTGCCCCCACCCCTCCCACCCTGGGCGAAGTCGCCGACATCATCCGCCGCCACGGCGAACTGCTGGCACAGCATTTCGGAGAGGACAAGGGCATGCGCGAGATCCGCAAGCATGTCGCCTGGTACATGCACGGGTTCCCTGCCGGTTCCGACCTGCGGCGCGGGCTGGCCATGGTGACCACGCTGGTCGAGCTCGACGAATTGCTGAAGCAGCTGGACGGATCTATCCCCTTCCCCGCAGCCGCCACCGGCCCGCGCGGACGTCAGGGATCGCCGGCCAAGGTCACGCTGCCCGAAGGGTGGTTGGAGGACCCCGATGACTGTGCGGTGCCTACCGGGGCGGACATTATGCACTCAGGTGGCTGAAATGAGACTTTGTCGACATCGCGTGTCTGGCAAGTTCTCAGTAGAATAAGTACCTTATTGCCCGAGGCAGGGATTGCCCCTGCGGGGGCGGACGCAGGTGTGGAGACCAATGCCGATCATCCACACCGCGCCGACGTGCGATCGACGCGCGCCGGTACCAAGGACTCGGAGGCCCCTGAGGACATGAGTGACGGCGATAACGCCACTCCTGGCCGCTGGGCGCCGGAGGGCAATGACGACGACGGCGACCATCAGCTGATGACGATGCCGCCGCCCGGCCCCGCACCCTGGGAACGCTGGCAGAACCCGTCGGCGGAGGACCCCGCCCCCCGTCGGCGAGCCGGGTCCCGACGTCGCAACGGTGGCAACGGCTCGGTGAGCGTTGCCGAACTGATCGCCAGGGTCAACGCCGATGCCCCGCCGTCCGGCGGGCGCAGCCAACGCCGGATGGCCCCGGAAACCCCACCACCCCCAGAAGCACCCGAGCCCGTCTCGGTATCCGAGGCGGAAGCCCCCTATGCGCCGGCGCTCGACTTGGCCGATGCATCGGCCCCGATGCCCGACATCGTCGACGTGGCCTACCCGTCGGAAGTACCCGACCTCGACCGTATTCACGGCACGTCACTCCTGCCGGCCGACGCCCCCGACGAAGACGAGTGGTCACCGCCCACCGAGCAATCATTCGGCGGTCCCAGCTTCCTCTCTGCTCCGTCGAGCCTCGCCGAACCGCCGCGTAAATTCGGCGGTCCCAGCCTCGCCTCTCCTCCGTCGAGCCTCGCTGAACCGCCGGACTCCGCCCCCGAGATGCCGCCGGCGCGGATCGACCCGCCTCACCACACCGGCCCGGCGGATGCCGATCCGATCCCGCACGGGCCCCACCACCGGGCGAAGCTCGCGGGCCGTGCGGTCGCCGCCATGATGGCGATCCTGGCCCTGGTGCTGACCGGATCGGCCTGGCAGTGGAGCTCGTCGAAGAACCGCAGCCTCAACCACGTCAGCGCGCTGGACCCCGACTCGCACGACATTCTCGATGCGGCCGGCCAGTACGGCGACGAGAATTTCCTGATCGTCGGCGCGGACACCCGCGCCGGCGCCAACAGCGACATCGGCGCCGGGAGCACCGAGGACGCCGAGGGCGCCCGCTCCGACACCATCATGCTGGTCAACATCCCGGCGAACCGTAAACGCGTGGTGGTGGTGTCGTTCCCGCGGGACCTGGCGATCACCCCGATCCAGTGCGAGGTCTGGAACTCCGTGACCGGCGCCTACGGACCGATCTACGACGAGGAAACCGGCACCTACAGCGACGACATCGTCTACACCGAGACGAAGCTGAACTCGACCTACGCCTTCGGCGGCCCGAAGTGTCTGGTCAAGGAGATCCAGAAACTGTCCGGACTGGCGATCAACCGGTTCATGGCCGTCGACTTCGTCGGGTTCGGCAAGATGGTCGACGCGCTGGGCGGCGTCGAGGTGTGCACCCCCAGCCCGCTGTACGACCTTGTGCTGGGCAGCGTCCTGGAGGACTCCGGACGCCAGCGGGTCAACGGCGGGACCGCGCTGAACTACGTGCGGGCCCGTCACGTCACCACCGAGGACAACGGCGACTACGGCCGCATCAAACGCCAGCAGCTGTTCTTGTCGTCGCTGCTGCGTTCGCTGATCTCCACCAACACGTTCTTCTCGCCGACCAAGCTCAACAATGTGGTCAACATGTTCATCGGCGACAGCTCGGTGGACAACGTCACCACCAAGGACCTGGTGAACCTCGGCCAGTCGTTGCAGAAGGTCGCCGCCGGGCACATCACCTTCGTCACGGTGCCGACCAGTGAGACCGATGAGAACGGCGACGAGGTCCCCCGGATGGACGACGTGCGGGCGCTGTTCGACGCCATCATCAACGACGACCCCCTGCCCGGCGAGAACGACCACAACGCCACTGCGGTGCCGACCACGGCGGCAGCCGGCCCCACCACCCAGTCCAGCGCCCTGCCCGGATCACCGGCCAGCCCGACGGCCAAGCCGCTCAGCGAGCAGGTGCACGCGGTCACGACCTCACCCGCCGATGTCACGGTGCGGGTGTCCAACGCCACCGAGCAGTCCGGCCTGGCCGGCGCCACCTCCGAAGGCCTGCAGCAGTGGGGCTTCAACGTCGACAACGCCGACGACTACCCCGGCACCGTCAAGTCCACCAAAGTGCTGTACTCCCCCGGAAACGAGCAGGCCGCCGCCACGGTGTCCTCGGCACTGTCGGGCGCACCGATCGAACGGGTCAGCGGTCTGGGCAGCATCGTCCGAGTTGTCCTGGGGTCGGACTTCCGTGCCGTGACCAAACCCGCGGCCAGCGGCTCGCAGGTCAGCGTGCAACTCAACCGCGGCGCCAGCGTCGAGCCGACCGAACTGCCCGACGATTTGACCGTCACCAACGCCGCCGACACCACCTGCGAGTAGCGCCCACTCCCGCCCAACCCGCGCGGATCGCGGTCCACGGTTAGTCTTGAGGGCATGCGAACCGCGTACCACGAGCAACTCTCGGATCTGGCTGAACAGCTCGGCACGATGTGCGGCTTGGCCGGGGCAGCAATGGAACGCGCCACTCAGGCCCTGCTACAAGCCGACCTGATGCTGGCCGAGCAGGTGATCACCGATCACGAGAAGATCGCCGCGATGAGCACCCGCGCCGAGGAGAGCTCCTTCGTGCTGTTGGCGTTGCAGGCCCCGGTCGCCGGTGATCTGCGAGCGATCGTCAGCTCCATTCAGATGGTCGCCGACATCGACCGAATGGGCGCGTTGGCCCTGCACGTCGCCAAGATCACCCGTCGCCGCCACCCGCAGCACGCACTGCCCGAAGAGGTCAACGGTTACTTCGCCGAGATGGGCAGGCTTGCAGTCGAGTTGGGCAACAGCGCGCAAGAAGTGCTGTTGTCACGCGACCCGGAGAAGGCCGCCCGGATCCGCGAAGAAGACGACGCGATGGACGACCTGCACCGGCATCTGTTCTCGGTGTTGATGGACAAGGAGTGGCGGCACGGGGTAGCCGCCGCGGTGGACGTGACGCTGCTGGGCCGGTTCTACGAGCGGTTCGCCGACCATGCCGTCGAGGTCGCTCGTCGGGTGATCTTCCAGGCCACCGGCAAGTTCCCCGACGAGCACACCCTGCCCTCAAGCGAGTAATGCGTCGATCGCCCGGTATATGCGCTGTTCGCTGACCGGGCGCGGCGTGCCGAGCTGCTGAGCCCACAGGCTCACCCGTAACTCTTGAATCTGGCGGGCGATGTCGCGCACGTCGTTGTCGTGGCGGCGTGCCGTAGGCAGGGCTGCCAAAAGGTCCTGGTAAGCCTCCTGCACCGCGTGCACCCGGGCCATCCGTTCGCGGTCGGCCTGCGCCGCGCGGGGCAGCTGCTCCAAGCGGCGACGGATCGCGGTGAGATAGCGGGTGAGGTCCCCCAGGTGCGCACGCCCGGTGGCGGCGACGAACCCGGGCGCCAACAGCGCGTCCAGCTGGCCGGTCATGTCGGCGATCGCCTCGGCCTGTCCGGCCGGCGCCCGCGCCGGCAGCGCCACTTGGGTGTCCCGGGCCGCGGCCAGCACCTGTGCAACCCGCGTCACCACGTCAGCGGTGGTCGGGACCAGCGCGGCGGCCACCCGGGCCCGCAGCGCGCCGTACGCGTCTCGGGTCCACACCGGCGCCGGCGTCAACGCGTCGGTCGCGGCGTCGGCACAGTCGTCGATGAGCGCCGCCAAGGTCCCGTTCGGGTTCGCCTTGAGCATCAGCCGGGTCTGCGAATCCATCTGCCGTTCCACCGCTTTGACCGGTGAAGGGATATCGCAGCGCAACAACCGCCGGATACCGGGGCCAAGCGCCGAGCGCTGCTGCGCCTCGGTGGAGAACACCCGCAGCTGCGCGGTGACGCCGGCATCGACGAAGGCCGGGAAGCCACGAACGGCGCGCCCGGCCACCATCCGCTGCACGGCCCGCGGCAGCGTGTCCAAGTCATCCGGCCAGGTGCGCAGTCCACTGCGTTCCAGCTCCGCACCGACTGCGTCTGCGACCGCCTCACGGGCCGACGCCGCCAGTCGATCCTGCAAGGCACCAAGGTCTTTGCCGCGGGCCACCTCGGTGCCGTCTGCGGCCTCGACGGCAAAGGTGACCCGCAGATGCGCCGGCAGCTTGGACAGGTCGAAGGCATCGAGCGGGACCAGCACACCCGTGCGGCGACGCAGCTCACCGGCCAGTGTCTCCAGCAGCGGCTCACCTGCCGGCCCGATGGCCGACAGCACCGCGCGGGCGGTGTCGGGGGCCGGGACGAAGTTGCGTCGCAGATCTTTGGGCAGGGACCGGATCAGCGCGGTGATCAGCTCTTCGCGCATTGCCGGAACCTGCCAGGCGAACTCGTCGCCGCCGAGGCGTGCCAGCACATCGATCGGCACGTGGACGGTGACGCCGTCGTCGGCGGCGCCCGGCTCGAAGCGATAGCTCAACGGCAATGCGAGGTCGGCGGTCGCCCAGCTGTCCGGCCGATCGGCGCCGAGTGTCTCGTGGGTCCGCAGCAACTCGTCGCGGGTGAAGGTCAGCAGGTCGGGCGTGGCCTTCTGCTGCTTCTTCCACCATCCGTCGAAGTGCCGCGCCGAGACCACCTCGGCGGGAATCCTTGTGTCGTAGAGGTCATAGACGGTGTCCTCGTCGACGATCAGATCGCGACGTCGGACTCTGTCCTCCAGCTCCCGCAGTTGGGTGCGCAGTGCGGCGTTGTCGGCAAGGAACCGGTGCCGGCTCGCCCAATCGCCCTCTACCAGCGCATGCCGGATGAACAGGTCGCGGGCCACCGACGGTTCCACCCGGGCGTAGCCGACCCTGCGGCGCGCCACCAAGGGAAGTCCGTACAGCGTCACCTTTTCGAACGCCATCACTTCGCCGCGCTTGGCGTCCCAGTGCGGTTCGCTGTAGCTGCGCTGCGCCAGATCCCCCGCGACCCGCTCGACGGTTTCGGGTTGGATGCGTGCGGCGGTGCGCCCGAACAGCCGGCTGGTCTCGACCAGCTCGGCCACCATCGTCCAGCGTGGCGGTCGTTTGGCCAGCACCGAACCGGGGGCCAGCACGAATTTCGAGTTGCGCGCGCCGGCGAACTCGCGGCCGTCGTCGCGTCGCATCCCGACGTGCGACAACAGCCCGGCCAGCAGCGCGGCGTGGATGGCCGCCGGCTGGGCCGGTTCGCCGGATTCACGGATGCCGATATCGCCGGCAATGCTGCGCAGCTGACCCACCAGATCCTGCCATTCCCGGATTCGTAGGTAGTGCAGGAACTCATTGCGGCACATCCGGCGAAATGCACTGCCGCTCAGCGATTTCCGCTGCTCTGACAGATACGACCACAAGTTGAGGTAGGCAGTGAAGTCGGAATCGTCGTCGACGAACCGGGCGTGCTTGGCCCGGGCCGCCTCCTCCCGATCGACCGGGCGCTCCCTGGGGTCGGGAATGGTCAGGGCGGCGGCGAGCACCAGCATCTCGCGCACACAACCCTCGGTCTCGGCGGCCAGGATCATCCGGCCCAACCGCGGATCGACCGGCAGCCGGGCCAGCCGGCGCCCGACATCGGTGATCGCGCCCTGCGCGGTGAACGCGCCGAGCTCGACCAGCAGCGCAACCCCGTCACGGATGCTGCGCGAATCGGGCGGGTCGAGGAAGCCGAAGTCTTCCACCGCACCCAGCCGCAGCGACGCCATCCGCAGCAGCACCGCAGCCAGATTCGTGCGCAGCACCTCGGGGTCGGTGTAGCGCGGTCGCGTGTCGAAGTCGACTTCGCTGTAGAGCCGGACGCATACCCCGGGCGCGGTGCGGCCGCACCGGCCGCTGCGCTGCGCGGCCGAGGCCTGCGAGATGGGTTCGATCGGCAGCCGCTGCACCTTCAGCCGGCGACTGTAGCGGGAGATACGCGCGTTGCCCGGGTCGATCACGTAGCGGATGCCCGGCACCGTCAGCGATGTCTCAGCCACGTTGGTGGCCAGCACAATCCGCCGGCCGGCGCGCGCCTGGGCGAACACTTTCTGCTGTTCGGCAGTGGACAGCCGCGCATACAGCGGCAGAATCTCGGTGTTGGGCAACCCGCCGAGAGCCTCTGCGGTGTCGCGGATCTCGCGCTCGCCGGACAGGAACACCAAAATGTCGCCGGGCGGTTCGGCGGACAGTTCGTGCACCGCATCGACGATCGCCTCGATCTCGTCGCGGGTCTCGGTCCGGATGATCTCCCGATCTGGGTCATCCGGGTCATCCCCGGCCTCGGAGCTGACCGGCAGCTCCAGCGGGCGATACCGGATCTCGACCGGGTAGCTGCGGCCGGACACCTCGACGATCGGCGCACCACCTTCGCCACCACCGCGCCCATATTCGGCTCCGCCGAAGTGCGCTGCGAAGCGCTGGGGTTCGATGGTGGCCGAGGTGATGATCACCTTCAGGTCCGGCCTGCGCGGCAACAACTCCCGCAGGTAGCCGAGCAGGAAGTCGATGTTGAGGCTGCGTTCGTGGGCCTCGTCGATGATCAGCGTGTCGTAGCGCAGCAGCCGGCGGTCCCGCTCGAGCTCGGCCAGCAGGATGCCGTCGGTCATCAGTTTTATCAGGGTGCGATCGGACACCCGGTCGGTGAACCGGACCGCATAGCCGACCACATCGCCGAGCGGGCTGGCCAGTTCGTCGGCGATCCGCTGAGCAACGGTGCGGGCAGCCAGCCGCCGCGGCTGGGTGTGCCCGATGGTGCCGCGGATGCCGCGGCCGAGCTCCAGGCAGATCTTGGGCAGCTGGGTGGTCTTGCCCGACCCGGTCTCGCCGGCCACCACCACGACCTGGTGGTCCCTGATCGCCGCGGCGATCTCCTCGCGGCGGCCGCTGACCGGCAGGTCGGGATAGCGGACATCGGGCACCGCGGCGCGCCGCGCGGCAACCAGTGCTTGTGCCTCGCCCATCCGCTCGGCCAGCTTGCGCAACTGCTCCGGCTTTCCGCCGCGCGGGTCCTTCAGGCGCCGTCCGAAGTAGGCCGCGTCCCGGAAGGTCAGCTCGTCGAGGAGGGTGCGCAACTGCGCGACGGACGGTTCGACCACTTCGCGAAGCATACGGGCCCGGTCGACTTGACTGTCATCTGGCATTTAGCCAGTCCATATCGGCGTCATCAGAATTCCACCAGAATTCCACCGTGAGATCATGGCCGTTCACCGTACCGTCACCTCTGTTCACCGCATTAAATTGAGAAGTGATCCGGCTCGCATGTGATTGTTGCGAATTAGCGGTCGGGTTGGCTCGGTGATGTCGCACTAACTGTCATCACCCTAATTTGTCTGCGAAAGGGCAATGTGAAACTGAACGGAATTGGTACGACGCTGGGCATTATGGCGACCGGCGCGTTGGTGTTATCCGGGTGCGGCAGCGACAAGAACGCCGACACCGGCGAGAAGGCAACCTCGAGCTCGGCGGCCGCCGGCGGAAACTGCGGCGGCACGGACACGCTGAAGGCCAGCGGATCGACCGCCCAGCAGAACGCGATGGCCCGGTTCGTCAAGGTCTTCATCGACGAATGCGCGGACCACAACGTCAACTACACCGCCAACGGATCGGGCGCCGGTATCCGCGAGTTCGTCGGCGGCCAGACCGACTTCGCCGGCTCTGACGTCCCGCTGAGCGCCGACGACTACGCGCAGGCGCAGCAACGCTGCGAGTCCCCGGCATGGAACCTGCCGGTGGTGTTCGGCCCGATCGCGATCACCTACAACCTCCCCGGCGTCGACGCGCTGATCCTCGATGGCCCGACGGCCGCGAAGATCTTCAACGGAACCATCACCAGCTGGGACGACGCGGCGATCAAGGCCCTCAACCCGACGGCCACGCTGCCCGCCCAGACGATCCACGTGGTGTTCCGCAGTGACGAGTCCGGGACCACCGACAACTTCCAGCAGTACCTGGATGCCGCCTCCGGTGGGGCCTGGGGCAAGGGCGCCGGAAAGACGTTCAACGGTGGTGTCGGCGAAGGCGCCAAGGGCAACGACGGTACGGCCGGAGCCATCGCGTCCACCGAAGGGGCGATCACCTACAACGAGTGGTCATTCGCCCAGGCCAAGAACCTGGCGACCGCCCAGATCGTCACCTCCGCCGGCCCCGATCCGGTCGCGATCAGCACCGAGTCGGTCGGCAAGACCATCGCCGGGGCCACCATCAAGGGCCAAGGCAACGACCTGGTGCTCGACACGGCGTCGTTCTACCAGCCGACTCAGACCGGCTCGTATCCGATCGTGCTCGCCACCTACGAAGTGGTGTGCTCGAAGTACCCGGACGCTGAGGTCGGCACGGCGGTCCGGCTGTTCCTGAAGTCCACCATCGGCGCAGGCCAGAGCGGTCTGGCCGACAACGGTTACGTGCCGATCCCCGAGGCTTTCAAGGCCCGCCTGGCGTCCGCGGTCGACGCCATCTCGTGACCCCCGGGGATCCATCGACGCCGCTGGCAAACAGCCGCTCGCCGCGAGGCGAGCGGCTGTTCCGGGCGGCCGCGGTCTCGGCCGGATCGACAGTGGTGGTGGCGATCGCGCTGATCGCGATCTTCCTGCTGGTGCGCGCTTTCCCGTCGTTGCTCGCCAACGACGGGAACTTCTTCACCAGCCCGGAGTTCAGCACCAACGATCCCGACCACCTGTCGTTCGGCATCCGCGACCTGCTGATGGTCACGGTGTTGAGCTCGGTATTCGCGTTGACGCTGGCGGTGCCGATTTCGGTCGGTATCGCGGTCTTCCTCACCCAGTACGCGCCCCGGCGGCTGACCCGACCGTTTGCCGTGGTGATCGACCTGCTGGCCGCGGTGCCGTCCATCATCTTCGGCCTCTGGGGGATCTTCGTGCTGGCGCCGATGCTGGTGCCGTTGATGAGATTCCTCAGAAGTCACTTGGGTTGGCTGTTCCTGTTCCATAAGGGCAACGTGTCGCTGGCCGGCGGCGGCACGATCTTCACCGCAGGAATCGTGCTGGCCGTGATGATCTTGCCGATCATCACCTCGGTCTCGCGGGAGGTGTTCCGGCAGACCCCCTTCGCTCACATCGAAGCCGCCCAGGCCCTGGGAGCCACGCGTTGGGAGGTGGTCCGCATGGCGGTGCTGCCCTACGGCCGTAGCGGCGTGATCGCCGCGGCGATGCTGGGCCTGGGGCGAGCGCTGGGCGAGACGGTCGCGATGCTGATCATCCTGCGGGCCGCGGCAAAGCCTGGGAATTGGTCGCTGTTCGATGGCGGGTACACATTCGCCTCCAAAATCGCCTCGGCGGCCGCGGAGTTCAGCGCCCCGCTGCCGACCGGCGCCTACATCGCCGCGGGGTTCGCATTGTTCGCACTCACGTTCTTCGTCAACGCCGCCGCTCGCGCGGTGGCCGGCGGCAAGGTCAACGGATGACCGCCCAACTGCTCGACGCACCGGTCAAACCGTCGCCGGAGCCACATCGCCACTACCTCAGCCTGCGGCGGCGGCTGACGGACAAGATCGCCACGGCAGCGTTCGTGAGCTCGTTCGCCGTCGCAGCGATTCCGTTGGTCTGGCTGCTCTGGGTCGTGCTGGCCCGCGGTTGGCACGCGATCACCAACCTTGACTGGTGGACGCACTCGCTACGCGGCGTACTGCCCGAAGAATTCGCCGGCGGCGTCTACCACGCGCTGTACGGCACCCTGGTGCAGACCGGGATGGCCGCCGTGCTGGCGGTACCGCTGGGCCTGATGACGGCGATCTACCTGATCGAATACGGCGGCGGCCGCTGGGCGCGATTGACCACCTTCATGGTCGACGTGCTTGCCGGGGTCCCCTCGATCGTGGCGTCGCTGTTCGTCTTCAGCCTGTGGATCGCCACCCTCCGATTCGAGCAGAGCGCATTCGCGGTGTCGCTGGCGCTGGCGCTGCTGATGTTGCCGATCGTGGTGCGCTCCACCGAGGAGATGCTGCGGCTGGTCCCCGACGAACTTCGGGAAGCCAGCTACGCACTGGGGGTGCCGCGATGGAAGACGATCCTGCGCATCGTGATTCCCACCGCGCTCTCGGGAATCCTGTCGGGAATCTTCTTGTCGATCGCCCGGATCATGGGTGAGACCGCCCCCGTGCTGGTGCTGGTGGGCTACAGCCGTTCGATCAACTACGACGTCTTTCACGACAACATGGCGTCGCTGCCGCTGCTGATCTATTCCGAGCTGGGGAACCCGCAGGCGGCCGGGGCTGCCCGAGTCTGGGGTGCGGCGCTGACGCTGATCATCCTGGTCGCGGTCAGCGCAATCGTGGCAGCCGTGGCGACTCGGATCACCTCGGTCCACGACCGCTGACCGGCGGTTCAGCGAGGCTCGACGCAGGAGAGCCGAAGCTGGAACCGCCGCATCAGCCCCGCGGTTCAGCGAGGCTCGACGCAGGAGAGCCGAAGCTGGAACCGCCGCATCAGCCCCGCGGTTCAGCGAGGCTCGACGCAGGAGAGCCGAAGCTGGAACCGCCGCATCAACCCCGCGGTTCAGCGAGGCTCGCGCATCAGCCCCGCGGTTCCGTGCCGCCGACCAGTTTCACCACTCGGTTGTTGCCCCGGTCGGCGACGTAAAGGGCGCCGTCCGAACCGACCACGACCTGTAGTGGGGTGTTCAGGCCGGTGAACGGCAGCTTCGTCTGGGTGTTGGCCCCGGCGGTCAGCTTCACCACGGTGTGGCTGTCGTGGTTGGTGACGAAGACATTGCCGGCGCCATCGACGGTGACGCCCCACGGGGCATCGAGACCAGTGAACGGAAGCACGCTCTGGGTGTTGGATCCGGCGGCGAGTCGCACCACCCGATCGTTGTCGGTGTCGGTGACGTAGACGTTGCCGGAGGAGTCGACAGCCACGTCGTCGGGGTTGTGCAGCCCGGCGAACGGCAGCACCACCTGGGCGTCGGTCCCGGCCGGCAACTTGACCACCCGGTTGTTACCCCGGTCGGCGACGTAGACGCTGCCGTCGTTGTCCACCACCAGCCCTTCCGGATAGTTCAGCCCGGTGAACGGCAGCTCGGACTGGACGTGGGAATCCGGGTCCAGTTTCAGCACCCGATTGTTGAAGTCGGTGACGTACACCGCGCCGGCCCGATCGACGGCTACGCCTTGCGGTTCGTAGAGCCCAGTGAACGGCAGCATTTCCGGTTTGTTCGAGCCCGGTGCCAGCTTCACCACCCGGCCGTACATGCTCTGGTTGGTGACGTAGACGTTGCCGCTGCTGTCCAACGCCAACCCGCCCGGCGAGAGCCGGAAGCTCAGGCCGTCCAAGGGCAACACGCTCTGCCCGTTTGCCGACGCCGTCGCCGTCGACCCGTGGGACGTATCCGAGCGATGGGTGACCGCGTAACCGCCCACGCCGACCGCGACCAGCAGCGCCGCGGCTGCCGCAGCCGGCACCAGCCATCGGCGATCGCCGCGGTTCTTCGCCTCGGCGGAAAATTCCGGCGCTGCAGTCGAGGGCTGCTGCGCCGGCCGGTCCCGCCAGCCGGTGAGGGCGGGCCGCATCTGGGTGTGCTCCAGCGGCTGGTCGTAGGAGTTCGGTTCGTAGCCGCGTTGTTCATGGTTGACCGGCTGTTGCCGGTACCCGGTGGCGGGAGAGACCACGCCGCCGCTGCTGTTGGAGACGGCGCTGGCCATTCGGGTAGCCACATCGCCCTGCTGCACGATCATCGCGGCCTGATGCTGCTCCGCGGTGGTCAGCGCATCGTGTGCGGCACGCGCCAGGTCGCCGGCGCTGCTGTAGCGTTCCCGCGGATTCTTCGCCATCCCCCTGGCGATCACCTGGTCCAAGCCGATCGGCACCTGGCCCGGCCGCAGCTGACTGGGCCGCGGGGCGGGCTCCATCAGATGCGAGGCGATCAGTCGTTCAATGGTCTCGCTCCGGTACGGAGGCTGACCGCTGAGGCACTCGCTCAACACACAGGCCAGCGAATAGATGTCGGCACGGTAGTCGACCTCGCCCCCACTGAACCGCTCTGGCGCCATGTAGTTGTAGGTGCCCAGCGCCATCCCGGTCTGGGTCAGGCCGGGATCTGCCGCGGCGCGGGCAATCCCGAAATCGACCAGGTAGGCGAAATTATCCCGGGTGAGCAGGATGTTCGCCGGCTTGATGTCGCGATGAGTGATTCCGCCGGCGTGTGCGGCGTCCAAGGCCGCAGCCACCTGTTCGATCACCGCCACCGCTCGCGCCGGGGTCAGCGGGCCCAGGCGCTGCAACTCCATGCCAAGGTCGTTGCCGTCGATCAGCCGCATCTCGACGAACATCTGTCCGTCGATCTCGCCGTAGTCGTGGATGGGCACCACATGCGGCTCGGTGAGTCGGCCGGCCGCGTCGGCCTCGCGCTGCATCCGGGTTCGGAATGCCGGATTGCCCGACAGCACGGGGGCGATCAGCTTCAGTGCAACCGATCGATGCTTGCGGGTGTCCTCGGCCTCATAGACCTCACCCATCCCACCTCGCCCCAGCAGCCGAAGCAACCGGTAAGGACCGAATTGGGAACCCACCTGCGAAGCCAGTCCGCTATTGTTCACGACGCTCCATCCACCGGTCACGATTGGCATCATTCGATCAACTGTTGCGTGAACAGAAGATTAACCAAAGATTACCAGCGAAAATGGATCGCCGCAGATCTCGACGATCAGGAAATAGCGTCGACCGCGGTCTTCAATTTCGACGTGAATTCCGGGGGCAGGGGAATATAGCCGTACTGGTCCAGATCTTGCTGTCCGTCGCCGATCGCCGCCTGCATGAACGCCTTGACCGCTTGCGCCGTCGCTGGGTCGGGGTACTGGGAGCAGACGATCTCGTAGGTCACCAGCACGATCGGGTAGGCGCCCGCCACGGTCGGTTTGTAGAACGACGAGGTGTCCACCACCAGATCGTTGCCGGCACCGCTGAACTTGGCTCCAGCGATGGTCTTATCCACCGAGTCGACAGAGATGGTCACCGGTTGCGGGCCCGCCGATGTGACGATCTGGGCCATGTTGAGCTCGCGCCCCACCGCATAGGACCACTCGTTGTAGGTGATCGACCCCTCGGTGCTTCGCAACAGCGCCGAGGTACCGTCGTTGCCGGCCGCTCCGACACCGGTACCACCGTTGAAGGCCTTGCCCACGCCGCGCCCCCAGGAGCCGTCCGAGGCGACGTCGAGGTACTTCTGGAAATTGTCGGTGGTTCCGGAGGCATCGCTGCGGAACACCACGTGGATGGGCTCGGCGGGCAGCGCCGCGTCCTTGTTGAGAGCTTTCAGCGCGGGGTCGTCCCACTTGGTGATGGTGCCGTTGAAGATCTTGGCCACCGTGGGCCCGTCCAGATCGAGTTCGTTGACGCCGCCGATGTTGTAGGTCACGGCAATCGGTCCGAAGACCGTCGGCAGATGCCAGGGCGCCGAACCGCACCGCGCTGCCACCCGCTGCGGCTCACCGTTCGACGGGTCGAGCGGCGAGTCTGACCCGGCCAATTCGGTTTGCCCACTGGCAAATTCGGCGATGCCGTTGCCGGATCCGTTGGCCCGATAGTCCAGGGTGTAGTCCGGGCAGGCCCGGATGTAGGCATAGACGAACTGTTCTATCGCGTGCGCCTGGGCCGTCGAACCGCTCGCGGTCAGTTTCTGCTTGCCACCGCACTGCACCGCTGAGGAGCCCGACCCTGAGGCCGACGACGATTCGCCACCACCGCAGGCCGTTACCATCAGCAGTACGGCTGCCAGCAGACTCGAGACGATACCGAATCGGTTGATCCTCAACGGCGCTCCTTCGGCAGTCAGCGTGGAAACCACACGGTAGCCGGACCCGGTAATAGGTCAGCCAAAACGGCCCGAGATGTAGTCCTCGGTTTCCTTAAGTCTCGGATTAGAGAAAATTTTCTCGGTCCCGTCGATCTCGACCAATCGGCCGGGTTTACCGACGGCCTCCAGGTTGAAGAAGGCCGTCTGATCGCTCACCCGCGCCGCCTGCTGCATGTTGTGGGTGACGATGACGATGGTGTAGTCCTGCTTGAGCTGGGAGATCAGCTCTTCGATGGCCATCGTCGAGATCGGGTCCAACGCCGAGCAGGGCTCGTCCATCAGCAGCACGTCCGGCTGCACCGCAATGGCTCGCGCGATGCACAGTCGCTGCTGCTGACCACCCGAGAGCCCACCACCGGGCTTGTCCAGCCGATCCTTGACCTCATTCCACAAGTTCGCCCCGCGCAGGGACTGTTCGACGGTCTCGTCAAGCAACTTGCGGTTGCGCACCCCCTGCAGCGTCAACCCGGCGACCACGTTGTCGCGGATCGACATGGTGGGAAACGGGTTTGGACGCTGAAACACCATCCCGATGGCCTTACGAACCCCCACCGGGTCGATACCGGGTTGGTAGATGTCCTCGCCGTCCAGCAGCACCGAGCCCTCAACCCGCGCGCCCTGGATGACTTCGTGCATCCGGTTGAGCGTGCGCAGCACCGTCGACTTGCCGCAGCCCGATGGGCCGATGAACGCGGTGACGCTGCGTGGCGGCACCGACAATGTCACCTCGGCGACCGCGTGAAACGACCCGTAATAGATGTTGACGTCGCTCAGGTCCAACCGTTTGGCCACTGGCAGCCTTCTCCTTACTCGACTCAACCTGTCCCGGCCGCAATGTCCGACGGCCCAGACCTTCTTGGAGCAACGATCTGCGCGCCAGCCTAGCCACGATCTGAAGTCCTGCAATGTGGAGAAAAGCACCGGGTCTGCCGAGGTAGGCCGCGAAGCGCCGGGGTTCGATGGCGGCCGAGGGTGATGATCACCTTCAGATCCGGGTTGCGCGCCAGCAACTCGCGCCGCGCAGATCCTTCATCCGCTGCCTGAAATACGCTGCGCCCCAGCCGGTTAGCCGCGGAGTGTGGCTCGCCTAACCGAAGCGGCCCGAGATGTAGTCCTCGGTTTCCTTGAAGCTCGGATTGGAGAAGATCTTCTCGGTCCCGTCGATCTCGATCAGCCGGCCGGGTTTGCCGACATCGGCCAGGTTGAAGAAGGCCGTCTGATCGCTCACCCGCGCCGCCTGCTGCATGTTGTGGGTGACGATGACGATGGTGTAGTCCTGCTTGAGCTGGGAGATCAGCTCTTCGATGGCCATCGTCGAGATCGGGTCCAACGCCGAGCAGGGCTCGTCCATCAGCAGCACGTCCGGCTGCACCGCAATGGCTCGCGCGATGCACAGTCGCTGCTGCTGACCACCCGAGAGCCCACCACCGGGCTTGTCCAGCCGGTCCTTGACCTCATTCCACAAGTTCGCCCCGCGCAGGGAGAACTCCGCGGTTTCGTCGAGCGTGCGGCGGTTGCGGATTCCCTGCAGCTTGAGACCTGCTACCACGTTGTCGCGAATGGACATGGTGGGGAAAGGATTCGGGCGCTGAAACACCATTCCGACGGCTTGACGAACCCCCACCGGGTCGATTCCGGGGCGGTAGATGTTCTCGCCGTCGAGCAGCACCGAACCCTCGATTCGGGCCCCGGGGGTGGTCTCGTGCATCCGGTTGAGCGTGCGCAGCACGGTCGACTTGCCGCATCCGGAGGGACCGATGAACGCGGTGACACTTCGCGGCGGGACCGACAGCGACACGTCCGCCACAGCGTGAAACGACCCGTAATAGATGTTGAGGTCGGTGAGATCCAACCTTTTAGCCACCGTGCAGCTCTCCTTGTTCGCCCACCGCTACGCGCTGGTTGTCGAGACTGGTCTAGAACTTCTTGGGGGCGAAGATGCGCGCCCCGAACCTGGCCGCGACATTGAGTATCGCGATCAGCAGGATGAGCGTCAGCGCGGCGCCCCAGAGACGATCCGTGGGAACCGCGCTGGCACCCGCCCCGGCCGACGTCTGGTCATACATCATTCCCGGCAGCGACCCCATGAAGCCGTGGAACATGTCGAAGTTGATGGCCTGGGAATAGCCGACCAGGATCAGCAGCGGTGCGGTCTCGCCCATCACCCGGGCCAGCGCCAACAGAATCCCGGTGACGATGCCGGACAGGGCGGTCGGAATCACGATGCTGGTGATGGTCTTCCACTTCGGTGCGCCCAACGCATAGCTGGCTTCGCGCAGGTCCATCGGAATGATCCGCAGCATCTCCTCAGTCGCTCGCACGATCACCGGCACCATCAGCAGCACCAACGACAGTGACACCGCGAAACCCGAGCGGTGAAATCCCAAGGTGGCCACCCACAGCGCGTAGACGAACAGCGCTGCGACGATCGACGGCACGCCGGTCAGGATGTCGACCATGAAGGTCGCGAGCTTGCCCAGTCGGGTACCGGCCCCGTATTCGACCAGATAGATCGCGACGAAGATCCCGATCGGGATCGAGATGGCCGCGCACAGCAGTCCTTGCAGCAACGTCCCGATGATCGCGTGGTAGGCACCGCCGCCGGCCACGAACGCCGTCATGCCGGCCTGCGAGTGGGTCCACCAGGAACTGGTACTGACCGCACCGAAACCGAAGTCGAAGACCGAGTACATCACCCATACCAGCGGCACCAACGCCAACGCCATCGCGGAGGTGACCAACACCGTCGCAATGGAATTGGCCACCCGGCGGCGCAGGCCTACCCCGGCAAACGTGCGCAGCTTGACGGGCCGGTCCAGCAACGCGGTCATGAATGCACCTTCTGAGTGATCGCGACGCGCGCCAGCGCGTTGACGATAAGCGTCAGCACGAACAGCACCAACCCGGCGGCGATGTAGGCACCCGCCTTGTATTGATCGTTGAATTCCGATGCGGTGGCCGCGATCTTGGTGGCGAAGGTGGAACCGCCGTCGAACAGCGACCAGTTGAACGCCTTCTGGGTGGAGCGCAGGATGATCAGCAATGCCACCGTCTCACCGAGCGCGCGCCCCAAGCCCAGCATGGCGGCGCTGATGTAGCCGGAGCGGCCGAACGGCAGCATCACCATCTTGACCACCTCCCAGCGCGTCGCGCCCAGCGCCAGGGCGGCCTCGACCTGGCCGCGCGGGGTCTGTGCCAGCACCTCGCGGGTGACCGCGGTGATGATCGGCAGGATCATCACCGCCAGCACGATTCCCCCGGTGAAGATGGTGCCGCCGCCCGCCACCGACGCGTTGCCGTCGGCGAACAGGAAGAATCCACCGAGATGCTCGTTGAGCCATAGCGCCGTGCCACGCAACTGCGGGGCCAGCACATACAGGCCCCACGCCCCGTAGATGATCGAGGGCACGGCAGCAAGCAGTTCAACCAGGTAGCCCAGGAGCCCTACGAGCCGCCGGGGCGCGTATTCGGCGAGATAGACCGCGACGCCCAGAGCGACCGGCATGGCCAGCAGCAGGGCGAACACCGAGACGAACACCGTCACCTGCAGCATCTCCGCGATGCCGAAGTGCATGGCGGAGGTGTTGGTGGTGATCCAACTGCCGCCGTAGGTGAAGAAGTTCTCACGGTTGCGCTGCAACGCCGGTATCGCCCGCAACAGGAGGAAGCCCCCGACGGCGCTGATCAAGACGATGATCAGCACCCCGGAGCCTTCTGCGACCAGACGGAACAGCCGATCTTGCAGGCGGCTCCCGGTGGAACGCACCGCCGTCGGGGTCACCGACGGCGTCGACGCAGGCGCGGACACAGACGAGTCGGCGATGCCTGACACCCCCTCATCGCTTGCGGCATGGCGGCTACTGGATCGCGTCGATGGCGGCACTCAAGCGCCGTTTCAACTGGTCCGGCAGCCGAACGTAACCGGCGGACGACAGTTCGTCCTGGCCGCTGGTGGAGGCCGTCTTCAAGAAGGACTTCACGGCCGCCGACGTGTCGGGGTCATAGCCCTTGGAGCAGACGATCTCATAGGTCACCAAGACTAGCGGGTAGGCAGCGGCCTGCTTGGTGCCGTAAAGCGACCTGAGGTCCAGCCGCATGTCGTTGCTGTCCTCGGAGACGAATCCAGCCGACTGGATCGCCACACCGGCCGATTCGTCGGTTGCGGCGACCACCCCGGAGCCCGAGTCGATCATCGCCGACCGCAGGTTGGCCTGGTCGGCGAAGCCCTTCTCGACGTAGCCGATGGCACCCGGGGTGCTCTGCACCGCCTGCACGACCCCGGCCGACTTCTGCGCGCCCTCACCGACGCCACCCTGGAATTCGCTGCCTTCACCCTTGGTCCAGGCCTGCGGCGCCGCGGCGCTGAGGTACTTCTGGAAGTTGTCGGTGGTGCCCGACGAGTCCGACCGGTAGATCGGGGTGATGGCGATCGCCGGCAGCTCCTGGCCCGGGTTGAGGGCCACCAGTGCGGGATCGTTCCAGCTGGTGATGGCTCCGCTGAAGATCCGGGCCAGCACGTCACCGTTGAGGACCAGGTTCTCCGCCCCGTCGAGGTGGTAGGCGATGCTGACCGGGCCGAACACCAGCGGCAGATGCCATGCCGGGTTCTGGCCGCACCGGTCGGCCGCCTCGGCGACCTGCGCTTCGCTCAGCGGCGAGTCCGAACCGGCGAAGTCGACGTGCCCGGCGATGAACTGCTCGCGGCCCGCGCCCGACCCGGTCGGGTTGTAGGACAGGTTCTTGCCCGCGCACTCTTTGCCCCACACCTGGTTGAACACGGCGATCGCGTTCTGCTGAGCGGTCGATCCCTCAGCGGTCAGCGTGCTCTTACCGGCGCACTCAGCGGAGTCGGCTTTACCCGAGGTGGTTCCAGTGCCTGCCGGGCTTGCGTTGTTGTCATCGCTGCCGCAGCCACTGAGCGCCAGACCGGTCATCGCGGCCGCTACCAGCGCAAGACCCGCCTTTGTGCGTTTCATCAGTTCTCGCTTTCTCGCTTCCGGTTCAAATCTCTCCGGGAACGTATGCGGCACTTATGGATGGCAACCACATGCCAGATGAACGGGCGGTGAATAGATTCCGGTGCCGACTCAAAGCTGGTCCGCAGCGGCGTAAGCGGTGTCGACACTGTGCACGTCGAAGCCCAATTGCTGGTAGGTGCGCAATGCCGCGGTGTTGTCCGCCTCGACGTACAGCAGCACAATCGGCTCCACGACATCAGCAAGCCGGTCCGCCAGGTAGACCAGGCCGATCTCGGTCAGTACCCGGCCCAGACCGCGGCCCTGGGCGGCCGGATCGACTCCCACCACGTAGACCTCCCCGGCGCGTTCGGCGCCCGGTTTGCCGGTGTGGATCTTGGTCCAGTGAAACGCCAGCAGCACGGGTCCGTCGAACGCCAGAAACAGACCGGCCGGATCGAACCACGCCTCTGCGCGGCGCTGCGCCAGGTCCTCCGCCGTCCAGCCGCCCTGCTCCGGATGCCAGGAGAACGCGGCGTTGTTGACCCGCAGCAGTTCGGCGTCGTCGTCCGGGCCCGCATAGGTGCGAATCGTCACCCCAGACGGAACCGTCGGCTCGGGCACCCCCCGCAGCGATCGGCGCATCTGCAGCAGCTCGCGCACCGTGGCGAGGCCCAGCGCCTCGGCCGTGGACTGGGCGGCCGGCAGGGTGCCGTGCGCCCAGAACCGGGCACCGCCGTCGGTTCTGGCCAGCGCGGCGCGGGCCATCGCCGCCCCGATGCCACGCCGCCGGGCGCGCGGCGCCACCACCAGCTCCGCCATCGGCGCGGCGTCCTCCGTGCCGGCGGCCAGGTTCAGGTAGCCCAGCACGGTTGCGCCGTCAGCGACGACCAGATGCTGGGTGCGGGTTGCCGAGAGTTCCCGCAGTACCTGCTCCCCCACCGGCGCGACGCCGTCGTGGTCACCGGCGGCAGTGATCAGCTCACGGATCTGGCGCTGCTCGTCATCGGTCAGTGCGGCATGCCACTGCGGGGCGGTCACTGCCTGGTCAGCGGCTCGGGCGCGCCGCCGTCGGCGCCGTCGAGGTCCTCGACCACGTCGTCGTCCGCGTCGTCGTCGGAAGTGGCCGCGGAGTGACCACGCACCGGCCGGACCGCCTTGTAGCCGACGTTGCGGACGGTGCCGATCAGCGACTCGTATTCCGGCCCGAGCTTGGCGCGCAACCGCCGGACGTGCACGTCGACCGTGCGCGTACCGCCGAAGAAGTCGTAGCCCCAGACCTCTTGCAACAACTGCGCCCGGGTGAAGACCCGACCGACGTGTTGGGTGAGGTACTTCAGCAGCTCGAACTCCTTGTAGGTCAGGTCCAGCGGACGGCCCCGTAGCCTTGCGGTGTAGGTGCCCTCGTCGATCACCAGCTCGCCGAGCTTGGTCTGACCCGAGGCCTGCTCGGCGGCCGGTGCACCGTGACGCCCGGTCAGCAGCCGCAATCGGGCATCTGTCTCGGCGGGCCCGGTACCAGGAAGCAGGATCTCGTCGATGCCCCACTCGGCGTTGACCGCCACCAGTCCACCCTCGGTCACGATGGCGACCACCGGGACCGATCCCGCGGTGGCGCTCAGCAGCCGGCACAGTCCGCGGGCCGCGGCCAAATCGGTGCGTGCGTCGACCAGAACCACCTCGGCCGAACCGGCCTCAAGCAGCGCAGAAACCTCTGGCGCCGCCGTCCGCACGGTGTGTGCCAGCAGGGACAGCGACGGCAGCACCGCGTCAGGGTGCAGGTCAGCGGTCAACAGCAGTAGCTCCAATAGAGGCCCTCCAGCGTCCCAGGTGATCTAACGATAGCGTGCGACCTGCCAGAATGACCGAGTGCGCAGGGTGCTTATCGGTATGTCGGCCGCGATCGCGGCCCTGGTTGTGGTGGCTGTCGGCGTCGATTTCGGAGCCAGCGTCTACGCCGAGTACCAATTGTCCCGGTCGGTACGCAAAGCCACAGACCTCCACGCGGACCCGTTCGTGGCGATTCTGGGCTTCCCGTTCCTGCCGCAGGCGCGACGCGACCACTACGACGAGGTCGAGATCAAGGCCTCGGCCGTCGAGCAGCCGATGATCGGCAAGTCGATGCTGGAAGCCACCATGCACTCGGTCGACCTGACCGAGGCCACCTGGCGGTTCCGGCCGGACGCCCCGATCCCGGTAGCCCGGCTGGAGAGCCGGATTATCATCGGTTCTGTGCATTTGGGCCGCTACTTGGGCATCCGCGACCTGATGGTGGAAGCCCCGCCGGCGGAGACCAACGACAACACGGGCGGCACCACCGAGTCCGGAATCTCCAGCAACCACGGGCTGGTATTCACCGGCACGCCAGCGGGTTTCGGCAAGCGGGTGAGCGTTGCCGTGGATCTGTCGATCGCCGGACCGGACCACACCACGTTGGTCATCACCCCGACGGGCGTCCTCACCGGCCCGGACACCGCCGACCAGAGTGTGCCCGAAGAGCAGCGCGCCGCGGTGCTCACCGCGTTCCGCGGCAGCCTGCCCCAGCAGCGGCTGCCGTTCGGGTTGGTACCGACCAGCCAAGGCGCCCGCGGCTCCGATGTGATCATCGAGGGCATCGCCGACGACCTGACCGTCACACTGCCGGAGTTCCGCCCGCGATGAGCATCCTTGCGATCGTTGCCGCCCTGGTGTTCGCCGGCGCGATCGGATGGTGGCTGAACCGACGAGCCGGAGTGTTGCGGGAACTGCCCGACCCGGGCACCGGCGATAACGCCAACGCCGCCTCCGATGCCGCCCTTCTAGGGGTGGAAGTCGGGCGACCGGCGGTGGTGCACTTCTCCGCGCCGTGGTGCGGACCGTGCGCCGGCGTACGCCGTGTGGTCGAAAAGGTCTGCGATGACCTCGGAGGCGTCCCCCATCACGAGATCGACATCGACGCCAACCCCGAAGCCGCGCGCAGGTTCTCGGTGCTGTCACTGCCGACCACGGTGATTTTCGACACCGAAGGGCGCCAGCGCTACCGTGCCGCCGGTGTCCCGACGTCGGCGGACCTGCGTTCTGCGCTGGAGCCTCTGTTGGCTTGACCACCCCTGCGTTGGGTAGGCTGTACGTCGTGTTCGCCCGCCTTGAGCTTGTGCTCACCAAGCGCCGCGCAGTTGACCTGTGCCGCACCGCGGGCTGCTGTTGTTGTCGTTGTCGCTGAGACGCGCGTTTTCGCGTCGCTATCGGAGCGCCCGGGAAGCCGTGGCATGTCTCCACCAGCCACTCGCCACGACAGCCAGGAGCATTCATGCCCAACACCGACACCACACAGGTAGATGTCCGGGGTCCCCGGTTCACCGCCTGGATCACCACCGCCGTACTGGTGGCCGTCCTGCTGATCTCGCAGTTCAGCCCCCTGGGCGCGGCCGCGTTGCTGGCCGCCCAGGCCGTCGTGTTCGCGGTCGGCACGGCGTTGGGCCCCCGCCGCCACCCCTACGGATTGCTGTTCGCCCGACTGGTGGCGCCACGACTCGGGCCGGTCACCGAGCGTGAGCCGGTCGCGCCACTGCGCTTCGCGCAGCTCGTCGGCCTGGTATTCGCCCTGATCGGGGTCGCCGGCCTCGCCTTCGCCCCGGCGGTCGGCCTGATCGCGACGGCGTTTGCGCTGGCCGCCGCCTTCCTCAACGCCGCCTTCGGAATCTGTCTGGGCTGCCAGCTCTACCCGCTCGTCGTGCGCCTGCGGCCGTCCACGGCATAACTCACAGCATTCTCCCCGAAGCAACTGGAAGGATTCCCACCATGGCACGCTCGGACGTCCTGGTCTCCACCGACTGGGCGGAGAGCAATCTCGACGCGCCCAACACCGTGTTCATCGAAGTCGACGAAGACACCAGCGTCTATGACATCAACCACATCCCGGGCGCAATCCGGCTGGACTGGCGCAAGGACCTGCAGGACCCGGTACGCCGCGATGTCATCGACGAGGCCGCGTTTTCCAAGCTGCTCTCCGAGCGCGGCGTCGCCAATGACGACACCGTGATCCTCTACGGCGGCAACAACAACTGGTTCGCCGCCTTCGCCTACTGGTACTTCAAGCTCTACGGACACGAGTCCGTCAAGCTGCTCGACGGCGGCCGCAAGAAGTGGGAGCTCGGCGGGCGTCCGTTGTCGAGTGAAGCCGTCAGCCGGCCCGCCACCTCCTACTCCGCCAAGCCGCTGGACGAATCGCTGCGGGCCCGCCGCGACGAGGTGGTGGCGGCGATCAACACCAAGAACCTCGTCGATGTGCGCTCCCCCGAGGAGTTCTCCGGCAAGATCCTGGCTCCGGCGCACCTTCCTCAGGAGCAGAGCCAGCAGCGCGGCCACGTCCCGAGTGCGATCAACGTGCCGTGGAGCCGTGCCGCCAACGAGGACGGCACCTTCAAGTCCGACGAGGAGCTGGCCAAGCTGTACGCCGACGCCGGCCTGGATGGTCACAAGGAGACCATCGCCTATTGCCGTATCGGTGAGCGCTCGTCGCACACCTGGTTCGTGCTGCGTGAGCTGCTCGGACATAACAACGTGAAGAACTACGACGGTAGTTGGATGGAATACGGCTCCCTGGTGGGCGCCCCGATCGAATTGGGAAGCTGATATGTGCTCTGGACCCAAGCAAGGGCTCGCCCTGCCTGCCAACGTCGACCTGGAGAAGGAGACCGTCATCACCGGTCGCGTGGTGGACAGCTCCGGTGCGTCCGTCGGGGGTGCGTTCGTCCGACTGCTGGACTCCTCGGACGAGTTCACCGCTGAGGTGGTCGCCTCGGCCACCGGTGACTTCCGGTTCTTCGCCGCTCCAGGTGCCTGGAGGGTGCGTGCGCTGTCCGCGGCCGGTAACGGTGACGCCGTGGTGACGCCCTCCGGGGCGGGCATCCACGAGGTCGACATCAAAGTCGCCTGACGACTACCCGATGGCTCGGATGACCAAGTCCCGCTGCACCCGGCTCCGCCGGCCTTGCGAACGCCGCTAGACTTCCTCCCGTGGTGTTGTTCTTCGAGTTGATGCTGGTGGCGGCGACTGGCCTGATCACCTGGTTCGCGCTGTACACGCTGTATCGGCTGATTACCGACGAAATGTGAGTGCCTCCGACGGGGGCACACCGGATGGCGGCGAGCGTCAGGTCGACCGGGGTTCCGGCGACCGCGCGGTAGCCGCCGCCGCGGAACGTGCCAAGGCGACCGCGGCACGCAACATTCCGGTCTTTGACGACCTGCCGTTCACCGATACCGCCAACCTGCGCGAGGGTGCGAACCTGCACGACGCCCTGCTGGCACTGTTGCCGTTGGTCGGGGTGTGGCGTGGTGAAGGCGTGGGTCACGGCGCGCACGGCGACTACCGGTTCGGTCAGCAGATCGTGGTGTCCCACGACGGCGGCGACTACCTGAACTGGGAAGCGCGGTCCTGGCAGCTGTCCGACGACGACGAGTCGCACCAACCGGCCCTGCGCGAAACCGGCTTCTGGCGGTTCGTGGACGATCCGGACGACCCGGACGAAACGCAGGCCATCGAACTGCTGCTGGCGCACTCCACCGGCTACGTGGAGCTGTTCTACGGGCGTCCACACGGGCCGGCCTCCTGGGAGCTGGTCACCGACGCGCTGGCGCGCAGCAAATCGGGGGCGCTGATCGGCGGGGCCAAACGGCTTTACGGGATCGTCGAGGACGGTGACCTGGCCTACGTCGAGGAGCGGGTGAACGCCGACGGCGAGCTGGTGCCGCACCTGTCGGCCCGGTTGTCACGCTTCATCGGCTGACCCCTTGCGTTGACTCTGCACTGAGGGCGCAGGCTTCTCGCACTTTTGCGCCATAGCCGCAGAGTCAATGCTGTCGGTGGACCTTCAGTCGGCCTTCAGTGGGCCTTCAGCGGCCGATTGCGGTGTCGACCAGTCCGGCGAATTCCTCCTCGGACACCCGCGGGTGCAGCACCCGGCCATCGAGGGTATGCACCCGCGCGGCCAGGGTGATGCTGGACACCATCCAGACATCTTGCGCCGCAGCGAGATCCGCCGGCCGCAACGGGGCGTATTCGCAGTCGTAGCCCGCGCCGCGGGCCACGTCGAACAGCGCCTCGGCGGTGGTGCCGCGCAGGATCGGGTGCGACAGCGGCGGAGTGATGAGCCGTCCGGGTTCCACCAGCACCACCGTGGAGCGGGGACCTTCCAAAACGTAGCCGTCGGAGCTGATGAAGATGACGTCGTCGGCGCCCTGTTTCGCGGCATACCGCAGCGCCGCCATGTTCACCGCGTAGGACAGCGTCTTGGCGCCGGCCAGCAGCCACGGCAGCTCCAGCCCCTGCGCCGACAGACCGCGGTCCAGGGTCACCACCGTCAAGCCCTCACGGCGGGCCGCCGCGATGCGTTCCGGCAGCGGGGTCAGCATCACGTATGCGGTTGGTGCCGAACCGGTTTCTCGGCCCCGGCTGTAGATCATCCGCAGCGCGCCTTCGCCCGCCCCGGCCCACTGCCGCACCGCCTGCTCGACGGCACGGCGCCAGTCACCCAGGTCCGGGGTCGGCAGGTCCATCAGCTCGGCGGAGCGCGCCAGCCGTCGCAGGTGGGCGTCGAGCAGGCAGGGGGCACCGTTGCGCACCAGCAGGGTCTCGAAAACCCCGTCGCCGCGCAGCGCCGCCAGGTCGTCGGCGTGCAGCAGCGGCGTGCCGGCCGCAGCGGGTCCGCCTCCCACGGTGACGATCGTCACGACGCTGTCTTGCACATCGGCCTCCGCTGCCATGGACCGTGAGCGTAGCGGCTCCGTAGAGTTGACACGTGTCCGCCGTCCCCGCACCCGATTCCGGCCCCGACGTGGGCGCCATCTGGCATTACGGCGACCCGTTCGGCGAACAGCGCAGCGCGGAAACCGCAGCGGTGTTGGTGGATCGGTCCCACCGGGCGGTGCTGACGCTGGGCGGCGCGGAACGCAAGACGTGGCTGCACACCCTGTGCACCCAGCACGTCGCTGATCTTCCCGACGGCGCCAGCACCGAGAATCTGACCTTGGATGCCAAGGGCCACATCCAGAATCACTGGATCCAGACCGAGCTCGCCGAGCGGACCTTCCTCGACACCGAGCCGTGGCGGGGCGAGCCCCTGACCGAACACCTGCGCAGGATGGTGTTCTGGGCCGACGTGAGCATCGAGCCGGCGGATCTTGCGGTGCTGTCGCTGCTGGGTCCCGGCCGGGATGCCCCGGCTGTCCTCGACGCACTGGGACTGGCCGCTGCGCCCGGGGCTACCGCGGTGCCGCTCGGAGATTCCGAGGGTTTCCTGCGACGAACCCCCGGCCACGACGCGCTGGAGTTGCTGGTGCCGCGCGCCGACAAGAGCGAGTGGCAGCGCCGGCTGACCCAGGCCGGGGTGCGCCCCGCCGGGATATGGGCCTACGAAGCCGACCGGGTGGCGGCGCGACGCCCGCGACTGGGTGTGGACACCGACGAGCGCAGCATTCCGCACGAGCTGAACTGGATCGGCGGGCCCGGCGTCGGCGCGGTGCACCTGGACAAGGGGTGCTACAGCGGGCAGGAGACCGTAGCCCGGGTACACAACCTGGGTAAGCCTCCCCGGATGCTGGTGCTGCTGCACCTGGATGGCTCGGTGGACCGGCCCTCGACCGGAGACCCGGTCACCTCGGGCGGGCGCTCGGTGGGCCGGCTGGGCACGGTGGTGGACCACTTCGAGCTGGGTCCGATCGCGCTGGCGCTGCTCAAACGCGGACTCCCGGCCGACACCCCGCTGCTGACCGGCGCCGACTCCGAGGTCAGTGCGGTGATCGACCCGGAATCGATGCCGCCGCCGGATGAGCGGGGCGCAGGCCGGCTCGCCGTCGACCGGCTGCGGGGCCGGCTTTGATAGTGGTCACACCGGCGCAGGGCAGGTCGGCACCTCCGCGATCGGCACGGTAAGCTGTCGGCAGGACAATAAACACATTCAGATCGGAGCCGCCTGCACGTGGGGCCGCTCCGTTATTGCGCGAGGGGGTCCCCCATGGGCCGCGGCCGGGCTAAGGCGAAACAGACCAAGGTTGCTCGGGATCTGAAGTACAGCTCACCGTCGACCGATTTCAATCGGCTTCAGCGTGAGCTGGCCGGGTCTGAGGTCAACGACTCCGAGGGTGACGACTCCTGGAACGGCGACGACGACTGGCGCCGTTGAGCGCCCAGGCGTACCGCCGGTCCTGACCGGACCTGATGGGGCTCGGCAGACCCGATAGGGCCTAGAACCTCGGGTGCTCCCCGACCAGCCTTGCCCCGTCTCCCGGTTCCGCGTTCTTCCCCGGCTTGGCCACTGTGCCGAGCGGCCAGCAGTCGACGTGGCGGGCAGTCAGGATCGCCAGCGCGCGGTCGGTGTCCTCCGGCGCGACGACGGCAACCATGCCGACGCCCAGGTTGAACGTCTTCTCCATCTCCGCGCGACTCACCCGTCCACGCTGGGCGATCATCGCGAACACCGGAGCCGGCGTCCAAGTGCCACGGTCCACCTCGGCGATCAGCCCGTCGGGGATGACGCGGGCCAGGTTGCCGGCCAATCCGCCGCCGGTCACGTGGCAGAAGGTCCGCACCTGAGTCTCGGCAGCCAGCGCCAGGCAGTCCTTGGCGTAGATGCGGGTCGGTTCCAGCAGTTCCTCGCCCAGGGTGCGGCCGAACTCCTCGACATGGCCGGCCAGGTTCATCCGGTCGATGTCCAGCAGCACCGCACGGGCCAGTGAATAGCCGTTGGAATGCAGGCCTGAAGAACCCATGGCGATCAGTACGTCGCCGGGACGGACCCGCTCGGGGCCGAGCACGTCGTCGGCCTCCACCACGCCGATACCGGTCGCGGAGATGTCGTAGTGATCGGGCTCCATCAGACCGGGGTGCTCGGCGGTCTCCCCGCCCAGCAGCGCGCAGCCGGCCTGCACACAGCCCTCGGCGATACCGGCGACGATCGCGGCGACGCGTTCCGGGACGGTGCGGCCGACGGCGATGTAGTCCTGCAGGAACAGCGGCTCGGCGCCGCACACCACCAGGTCGTCGACGACCATGGCGACCAGGTCGATGCCGACGGTGTCGTGCTTGTCCAGCGCCTGGGCGATCGCCAGCTTGGTGCCCACGCCGTCGGTGGAGGACGCCAACAGCGGCTCACGGTAGTCGTTGCGCAGGGCGAACAGGCCGGCGAAGCCGCCGAGGCCACCCCGCACCTCCGGCCTGGTGGCCTTGGCGGCCAAAGGTTTGAACAGTTCGACGGCCCGGTCACCGGCGTCGATGTCCACTCCTGCCGATGCGTAGGTAACGCCCTGGGAGCTTGATTCTGCTGAGGTCATCGCGCTAAAGGCTACCGGTCGCCGACCGCGGACGGTATCGCGCTCGACGTTACGGGCTCAGAGCCGGTTGTGGCGCACCTGGTTGAACGGCACACCTCGGTCGGCGGCGTACTCGCGGGGCAGGCCCAGGACCCGTTCTGCGATGACGTTGCGGGCCATCTCGTCGCTGCCACCACCGAGCCCCACGGTCTGCCGTGACAGGTACCGCCGACCTGCTCTGAGCAGGTGCGCCTTGTCATCCACCACTCCCAACGGGCCGGCGACCGCCATCGCGGTGTCGACCTCCAAATAGGTCACGTCGGAATGGAACAGCCGGATGATCGAGGCCGCGGCGGGAGGCAGCTCACCGCTGCGCATGCCGCGACCGGCGTAGTCGATGAGCTTGTCGCGCACCATCCGCCGAGCAAGGACCCGGCCGATCTGGTCCTGGGTGAGCGGGTCGTCGGCGGTGCCGGCGTCGTGCGCCAAAGTCAGGAAGTCGCCGGCGGCCATCTCGGTGCGTTCGGGGCCGCGTCCACTGGCGAACTCCGAGCCCTGCCCCACCGCCCGGCGCTCGTGGTAGAGCAGCCGGGACGCGACATCCCAGCCCTTGTTGACCTCACCGACCACCGCGTCGGCCCCGAGCCGCAGCCCGTCGAAGAACTCTTCACAGAACTCGTTGGAGCCGTCGACCTGCTCGATGCGGCGCAGCGTGATGCCGGGCGCGTCGATCGGCACCAGGAACATCGTCAGCCCGTCGTGCTTGGGCACCGTCGAATCGGTGCGGGCCAGCAGTAGCCCGAAGTCGGCGGCGAACGCGCTGGTGCTCCACGTCTTGGCCCCGCTGACCACCCAGTCCTGGCCGTCGCGCTCGGCGCGGGTGATCAGGCCGGCTAGATCGGATCCGCCGCTGGGCTCCGAGAGCAGTTGCACCAACACCTCGTCGCCGCGCAGCGCGGCGCGGATGTGGCGGCGCTTCTGTTCCTCGGTGCCGGTGTCGAGCAGGGTGGCGCAGCAGATGGTGAACGTCGGGACGTTGAGGATCAGCGGCATCTCATAGCCGGCGGATTCGGCGTCGAAGGCCTTCTGGTAGCGCAGGTCCAGGCCGAGCCCGCCGTATTCGCGGGGGAAGCAGATCCCGGCGAAGCCGCCGTCGTACAGCCGTCCCTGCAGTTCGCGGGCGCGTTGCCAGGCCCCGTCGTCGTCGCGCCCGTTGCGCGGGGGGTGCTGCGGGTCCAGGCGCGGCATGTTGGCGGCCAGCCAGTCGCGGGCCGACGCGGCAAACGCTTCGACGGTTGGCTCGGTCATGCGGCGGGCTCCGTGCTGCTGGCGGCCGCGTAGATGGCCTGGTGGTGCTCGGCGGGGGTGCCGAGCAGATTCCGGTACAGGGTGGCCCGACGTAGATACAGGTGCAGGTCGTGTTCCCAGGTGACCCCGATTCCGCCGTGCAGTTGCACGCACTCCTGAATCAGCCGACCGGCATGTTCGCCCAGATAGGACTTGGCGGCGCCGGCCCACATGGCGGCGCCGGAGTCACGCGCGGCCACCTTGTCCACGGCGCCGGCGGTGATCGCGCGGCAGGCGTGCAGCCACATGGTCATGTCGGCGAGCCGGTGTTTGATCGCCTGGTAGGAGGCCAGCGGCCTGCCGAAGCTGTACCGGTCGCGGGCCCACGTCACCGTCATGGTCATGACGGCGTCCAGGATCCCGGCGGTTTCGGCGCACACCAGCGCTATCGCGACCTGGGTCTGCCGGTCGATGAGCGCACCGGTCTGTGCCGCGGTGCCGACCACCGCGGACGCGTCGACGTCGGTATCGCTGAATTCGATGCGCGCATACTGCTTCACCAGATCGATCCCGGGCTGCGGCGCCACCCGCACTCCGGCGCTGTCGGTGCGGACCAGGAACTGGCGCAGCGCACCGTCGTCGGTGCGCGCGCCGATCAGCACCAGGTCCGCCCGGTCGCCGGCCTCCACCCGATCTTTGACTCCGTTGAGCCGGTAGCCGCCGGGGATGCTGGTCGCGGTCAGGCCCGGGTGCTGGGGACGAAAGCCCCGGCCGGGTTCGTCGCAGGCCCAGGTTGCCACCATCTCCCCCGAGATCAACGCCGCGATGCTCTGCGCGTGAGTGTCCCGGTTGTCGGCGTCGACGAGACCGGCCAGCACCACGCTGACCGGGTTCAGCGGCCCGGCCGCGACGGTGCGCCCGATCTCGGTGGCGATCGCGGCCAGGTCACGCAGGCCGCAGCCCGAGACGCTGCCGCCGCCGAGCTCCTCGGGCACCAGCAGCCCGGCCCAGCCCAGCTCGGCCGCCTGCCGCCACCAGACCGCGTCATAGGACTGACCCCGGGCGTGCAGGTCGCGGTAGCCGCTCAGCGCCGCGGTCTTGTCCAGGAATGCGCGCGCAGTGGCGACGAACAGCTCGCTCTCCGTTGACAAGTCGGTCATGTCATCTCCTCCGATAACCGCACTCACCGGATGGGCTCGTCACCGAGCACCGTGGTGCGCAGCATCTCCCGGGGGGAATCGGGGTCATAGGGAGCGGCCCGATGCAGTACGCCACGGTTGTCCCAGATGACGGTGTCGCCCACCGACCAGTGGTGACGATAGACCCGGCCGGCAACGGTGGCGCGCGTGAGCAATTCAGCCAGCAGTGCGCGCCCCTCGTCGAGGTCCATCCCGACGACGTAGTCGGCGGATGCGCCCAGCACCAGTGACCGGCGGCCGTTGCGATGCGTCCACACCAGCGGATGTTCGTGGGTGGGCCGGGCCCGCCACCGGGCCAGCTCTTCCGGTGACGGATCCGGGGTGACCCGCCGCTGGGAAGCCTCCAGCGAGTGGACCACACGCAGCGTGCGAAAGCGCTGCTTCTCGTCATCGGTGAGCAGGTCGTAGGCGGCATACGAGCTGGCGAATTCGGTCTCGCCGCCTCGCTCGGCGACCCGCACCGCCGAGAGCACAGTGGCCTTCTGCGGGTACTCGTCGCCGGTCGGCGTGCAGCCGTCGATGTGCCAGTCGAAGGTGGCGCGCAGGTAGTTCGCCGAGGAGTTCTTGGCGCGGTTCAGCGTGACCGGGTAGATGCCCGCGACCTCGTGGTGGCCGTCCGCGGAGTAGTCGACACTGCCGAGGCGCCCGCAGAACCCGACCTGGGCGCGGGGGTCGATATGCAGGCCGCGGAAGACCAGGACGCCGTTGTCTTCCAACGCCTCGAGCACCGCGGCACCGAGGCTATCCTGATCTTCCGAGGCAGCTAGCTGCCTCGGGTCGACGCCGAGCACCTCGGCACCGACCGAGGACGTCAGCTTGTTGATGGTGAGCAGACTCATCGGCCTGATCCTTTCTGACAAGGGTTTTTCGCGCCTGTGACCGCTACGGAAGCGGCCAGCCGGTGCGGACCATGACGGCGTCGGCGGCGTCGACGGGGGTGGGCTGGCCCATGATCTCCACCGCCATCGCCACCATCACCAGCGAATAGATCAGGTGCAGCAAATTGAGGGCGTCCTCGGGAAGTTCGTCCAGCGCGAACTTGTCGCAGTGCTCGATCGCGTCTTCCAGGCGCGGAAAGAACGCGTCGTAGAACTGCCGAAGCTCACCGATGGTGCTGGCCAGTCTTTGATTGAAGCGTTCGGTTTCTGTTGGCAAGCACCAGGTTTCGGCGAAACTCTCCAGTTCGGCGAACGCGCTGGGCAGCCGTGGGCCGGTCATTGCGCCGCTCCCACGCCGGCACGCTCGCGCCGGTAGCCGTCCACCCAGTCGGCGACCACCTTGTGCAGATGCCGCACCAGGATCTCCTGATCGCCCAGCGGGAAGTCGTCGACGATGCCGTACTCCAGCGCGGCCTGGGTACCGCCGAGCATGCCTGCGTCTTGCAACGCAAACTCTTTGAGTACCACCGACGCCACCTCGTGCTCGATGCGTTCACGCACCGTGCGGGCCGGATGGAAGTAGGTGTGGGCCTCGAACCGGTGGGTGCTGTGGGAGGTGGGCCAGTACCGGTAGAGCAGGTACCAGCCGCCGTAGATCAGGATCTCGGTGTTGGGGAAGATCTGGAAGTTGCTGATCCCCCACGGTTCGATGCCACCCGGGTTCAGTCCGTCCGGCAGTTCACCGATGTCGGGTGTCTCCCAGGGGCCGACCAGCCCGCTGCGGGTGGCCCGCTCGATCGGGTACATGTACTCCGGGGGCAGCAGCCATCGGCGCCGGCCGGCGGTGGAGACAAGTCGGTGCGGGCCGTCGAGTTGGAAATGGCCGCAGGTGAATCCGGCACCGGGCACCCGGACTTGGGCCGGCACTTGCTGGGAATGCAGCGCCGGGACGTGGTAGTACTCCTGGAACGCGTCGGCGAAGATCTTCCAGTTGCTGTTGTTGTGGGCCACCCAGTCATAGCGTTCGGTCAGCTTCTCGAACGGGTAGCCGTCGAGGCCGGTGATCATCGGCCCGAGGAATTCCCGCAGGCCCTGACGCGGCTCGGCGTCGAGGTTGACGAAGATGAAGCCGTTCCAGATGTCGCAGTGCACCGGCACCAGGGCGGCGGTGTCGGCACCCTCGAATTTGTGCGTCCGCCGGCAGCGCTTGCAGGTGATCACCTCGCCCTGTCCGGCGGTCTCGCGATCCGGGAAATCGTTCCAGACCAGCTTGGTCGCGCACCGCGGGCAGACGTTGTGGAAGGCCGCGATTCCGAGGGTGGTGTTGATCAGCAGGACGGAGGCCCGGGCGGCTTCGATCTCCTTGGTGGCATAGCTGCCGTGTTCGGGCAGTTCCTCGACGCGGCCGACATTGAGCCAGGCGCGCTTGAACACCGCTTCGCGTTCGAGCTCGAAGAACTCATCCGACGTGGAGTCGGCGAACGAGATCGGGCCGGTGCCCAATTCCGGGTAGTGCTCCGTCCACGAGCCCTCGGGAGTCCGGCCCGATCGCGCCGAAGATTGTTCTGTCACAACACCGCCCCTCCGTTGACACCGAGTACCTGGCCGGTGATGAAGCCGGACTCCTCCGAGCACAGGAACCCGACGGCCGCGGCGATGTCCGCGCCGCTGCCCAGCCGGCCCATCGGGATGCTGGCGGCGATCTGTTCGTTCGGCGGCAGGTATCCGGCCGCTTGACCCTGATGCTGCATCGGAGTCTCGATACCCGACGGCGGGATGTTGTTGACCGTGATGCCTTGGGCGGCATATTCGCGCGCCAGCGATTTGGTCAGGGTGATGACCGCCCCTTTGGACGCCGCGTAGTGCGCGGCGAACGGCGAGCCGCGCTGGGCGCTGGACGAGGAGATCATCACGATGCGACCCCACCCGGCAGCGACCATGTCCGGCAGTGCGGCCTGGCAGCAGTGGAAGGTGCCGGTCAGATTGACGTCGATGATCCGCGCCCAGGCCTCTTCGGTGATGTCGGCGAAGGCACAGTAGCCGAAGAGTCCGGCACTGGTGACCAGTGCGGCGACCGGGCCGAGTTCGCTGCGCACTTTGGCGAAGGCCTCGTCGACGGCGGCCCGATCGGTGACGTCGGCCTCGACGCCCAGCGCAGTCATTCCGCCGCCTCGCAGGTCATCGGAAACCAGCTGCGCGGCTTGGCTATTGACGTCGAGAACGGCGACACGATAACCGCGCCGACCCAGTTCGTGACAGGTGGCCTCGCCCATGCCCGAGCCTCCACCGGTGACCACGGCAACCCGCTGCGGCACCCCTGTGGTCATTGCATCCCCTTCGGCGTCGATCGGCGAACCGCAACCCTGAACAGCCTCGTGGCGATATTATCAAGTACTTGTCATTGATCTCAAGTGTCGGATATTCAGACCGCAGGGCAACGTCAGGGCAACTTGATCATCGCGACGTACATCGCCACCACAGGCCGATACAGATCGATGCCGTCGAGCTCGCTCGCCAACACGGCGGAGTCGCTGGTGGCAACCAACACCTGCGCCAAGGTGAGGGCTGGGATCAGCAGCGATCCCCCGAGCCGTTGGACGCCCTCGACGATGAACTTCGCCAACTGCTCAACGACCTCGGCCCGCTTGGCTGCGACGCGCTCGCGCGCTTCGGGGTTGCGCAGCAGGTACAGCGTGAACTCGTACCCAAGCGCGGCATGCTCGGCACCCCGGTCTCGGCTCAGTCGTTGCCAGCGCTCGGCGATGTCGTCGAGCTCTCGCACCCCGACCTTCGTGGCGTTCGCCATCACCTCGGCGAAGTTCTCGAAGTACCGGCGCCAGTACCGATCACTGACCGCCAGGAAGAGCTCATCCTTGGCCGCGAAGTGCTTGTAGATGGCGCCCTTGGTGTAGCCGGCAGCCTGGGCGATGTCATCGAGAGTCGCCGTGGTGAAGCCCTTTTCAGCGAACACTTCCTCGGCCGCGTCCAGCAACAGCGACCGCGTGCGCTCCAGCCGGCGTTCGCGCGTCCACTGCTCCACCATGGCGCGAATTGTCCCACAGATTCTTCGATACCTATTGGCATCACAGATACCAGTGAGTATATTTTGCCGTGCTGGGACATCCCGGAAGGAGACCGTGCTGTGAGTAACGGCTTGTCGAGTGAGCAGATCGAATCCGTCCTTGCCGAGCCGGAACCGCCTGGCCGCGGGGGCGGTGCGATCAGGGTGTGGGCAGCCGTCGGCGGAGCACTGCTGACACTGCAGCTATATGTCTGGACCCGGTGGATCACCGGCCCCTTTTTCGAGCGCGTCCCCGGCGGGCCGAACGATCCGCCGATGTACATGAAGGTGCCCCTGATGGCCAACGCCATCGTGCTGTGGGTTGGCCTGCCAGTGGCCGTGTGGTGGTTCTTCATCCGCCCGTGGCGCCGCGAGCGCCGAATCACGTTGGACGGCTTGCTGTTTGTCTCGATGGGCCTGATGTTCTTCCTGGACCCATTGCTGAATTACTTCAACACCTGGTGCACCTACAACACCTGGCTGTTCAACCGGGGTTCGTGGACATCACATATCCCCGGCTGGGTATCGCCCGAGGAGCCCGGCCGCCAGGTGGCCGAACCCCTGTTGACCAACGTTCCCGGGTACGCCTACGGCGTTCTGCTGATCACCATCGCCGGATGCTGGATCATGGGAAAGATCAAGGCGCGCTGGCCCTCCATCAGCAATCTGCGCCTTATTGCCATCACCTACGCGATCTCGTTCGTGTTCGATTTCGTCATGGAAGGCCTGGTCCTGCTGCCGATCGGTTTCTACACCTACCCCGGCGCCATCCGGTCGGTGTCGATTCATGCCGACACCTACTACCAATGGCCCATCTATGAAGGCCTGATGTGGGGCGCCGTCCAGGCGGCGTTGTGCTCACTGCGCTTCTTCACCGACGAGCGCGGGCGCACCGTCGTCGAACGTGGTCTCGACCGCGTACGAGGGGGCGTGGCCCGTCAGCAGTTCACCCGGTTCCTGGCGGTCTTCGCCGGGGTCAGCTCGTGCTTCTTCGTGCTCTACATGGTTCCTGCGCAATGGATCGCCCTGCACTCCGACCCGTGGCCGGCCGACCACCAGAAGCGGTCGTACTTCACCGGCGGGATCTGCGGTGACGGTACCGACCGGCCCTGCCCGAATCCTGTTCTGCCACTGCCGACCAACCGATCCGGCTATATCGACGTCGACGGTAACTTGGTGATGCCCGAAGGAGTCGGCGTGCCACCCATAGTTCCTTTCGAGCGCGGGGAGTGAAGAACGCTGTGGCCGCCACCACCACTCAGGACGTGTACTACGACCCCTGGGATGTCGCCCTCAACGCCGATCCCTATCCGATGTTCGCGCGGCTGCGGGCCGAAGCGCCGCTGTACTACAACGAAGTTCACGACTTCTACGCGGTGAGCCGGTTCGAGGACGTCAATGCGGCACTGATCGACCACAAGACCTTCAGCTCGGCACGCGGTGTGGTGTTGGAGATCCTCAAGTCCGGCATCGAAATCCCTTCGGGCATGCTGATCTTCGAGGACCCGCCGATCCATGACATCCACCGCAGCCTGTTGTCCCGCGCATTCACTCCCCGCAAGATCGCTGCGCTGGAAGCGGCCATCCGAGAATTCACCGCCCAGTGCCTGGACCCGTTGATCGGCGCGGACCGCGTCGACTTCGTCACCGCCCTCGGCGCGGTGATGCCGCTGCGGGTGGTGGGCATGCTGTTCGGCATTCCCGAGGACTACCAGCGCCGTGTTCAGCAAGACGGCGACAAGCATGTGCGCACCCAGCGCGGCGGGCAGTTGACCGACAATCCCGACGGGGCGCTCACCGACGGGCAGGTCTTCGCCGACTTCATCGACTGGCGCATCGCCCACCCGGCCGACGACTTGACCACCGAACTGCTGCACGTCGAGTTCACTGACGAGACCGGTCGCACGCGGCGCCTACGCCGCGACGAACTGCTGATGTTCATGAACGTCGTCGCCGTGGCCGGCGCCGAGACCACCACCCGGTTGATCGGCTGGACGGCCAAGTTGCTGTCCCAATACCCCGATCAACGCCGACTACTCGCCGACGATCGGTCGCTGCTGGGCAGCGCCATCGAGGAGATCCTGCGCTGTGAACCGCCGGCACTGCAGGCGGCGCGCTATGTCACCCGCGACGTCGAGTTGCACGGCCGCGTGGTCCCCGCGGGGGCGGCGATGCTGACCCTGATCGGGGCGGCCAATCGCGACGAACGCCGATTCGGAGCGACCGCGGAGTCCTTCGATGTCACCCGGGTACCGCGCCAACACCTGGCCTTCGGGGTCGGCGCACACTACTGCCTTGGCAACGCCCTGGCCCGCCTGGAAGGCCGGATCGCGCTCGACGAGATCCTCAACCGCTTCCCGGACTGGGAGATCGATCTCGACGCGGCGATCTTCTCGTCGTCCTCAGCCGTCCGTGGCTGGGACAGCATGCCCGCACGAGTCGGAACTGCATGACGGCGCCCCTAGGGCTCGACGTGGTCGGCGAAGAGGGTGTGGCCGGTGCCCTGCTCGACGACTCGGGCCAGCAACGCTCGCAGCGTCTCCTGCTCGTCGCGGCTCAGCACACCGAACACCTGATCATGGGCGGCGATCGCGTCCGTGACGACCGCCGAGGTCACCGCCCTCCCCTCGTCGGTCAGGTAGGCCCGCAGGATTCGGCCGTGGTGGGGATCCTGCTTGCGCTCGACCAACCCACGGCGCTCGAGCGCACTAAGGGCCAGTTGCACACCCTGCGGGGTGATCAGGAGACGACGTGCCAGTTCGGCGCCGGACAACCCCGGCTCGCCGGCGAGTTGGCGCAACAGACCGATCTGAGCGGTGCTCACCCCGTGCTCGCTGATCGCCTCGTTCACGGTCGTCAGTGAGTAGTAGAAGGCCTGCTTGAGCAGCCACAGGATGTTGTTGGTGAGATCCATATCCCGCTTCCCTGTCAGCTGCGCTTGCAGACCCGGCCGTCCTTCATGACGAATCGCACGTCACCGGTGGTGCTGATGTCCCGGGTCGGATCACCCGGTACGGCGATGATATCGGCGCAGTAACCCGGGGCCAGCCTGCCCAATTCGTGGGCGGCGTCGATGAGATCGGCGCTGACGACGGTGGCCGCCTGCAGTGCCTGCACCGGCGTCATACCGCGCTGCACCAGTGCGCACAGTTCCTTGGCGTTCTGGCCATGCGGAATTGCCGGCGCGTCGGTGCCACACGCGATGCGTACACCGGCCTCGATCGCCCGGGGCAACATCGCTTTGGCCCGCGGGAACACCTCGGCCGCTTTTTTGCGCAGCTCCGGGGCGATCCGGTCGACGGCCAAGGCGTCCGTCAAGTAAGTGGTGGAGACCAGGAAGGTGCCATGGTCCGCCATCATCGCCAGGGTTTCGTCGGTGGCCAGGAAACCGTGCTCGATGCAGTCGATTCCGGCCCGGATGCACGCCCGAATCGCGGGGTCGCCGATGGCATGTGCGGCCACCCGCACCCCGGCACGATGCGCTTCGTCGGCGATTGCGGCCAACTCGGCGTCGGAGTACTGCTGGGCGCCCGGCGCGGTGCTGTGCGACATCACCCCGCCGGAGGCCGACACCTTGATCAGCTTGGCGCCGTGGCGGATCTGGTAGCGCACGCAGGCGGTCACATCCGGTACGCCGTTGGCGATGCCCTCGGCGACCGACAGCGGCATCACACCGGGCGCAAGCCGTTGGAAGACCGTCGGATCCAGGTGGCCGCCGTAGGGTGTGACGGCGTGGCCGGCGGGATAGATCCGCGGACCGACATGCCAGCCCTGATCGATGGCACGCTGCAGCGCGACGTCCAGCAGATAACCGCCGGTCTTGACCATCAGCCCCAGGTTGCGGACGGTGGTGAAGCCGGCTTCCAGCGTGGTTCGCGCGTTCACCGCGGCCCGCAACGTGCGGTAGGCGGGATCGTCCTGCACGCCGTGCAGCGGCGTGGGGAGCCCTTCCGGACTACCCGGCCCGCCGATGAGCAGGTTGAGCTCCATGTCCATCAGTCCGGGCAGCAATGTGACATCACCGAGGTCGATATCTTCAGCCGAAACAGGTAGGGGCGCTTCGGGGTTGATGGCGGAGATGCGGCCGTTCTCGACCACCACGACGGCGGGTGACCGCACCACACCGGCGTCGATATCGAGCCACCGATCGGCGCGCAGCACCAACACCCCGGTCACGGATAGGGCTCCGAAACGCATTCGATGACGGCGGCGCCGGAGTCGGGAACGCGCGGCTGCTTCCAGGATTCGGCCGGGAAGGCCACTGTGATCATGGAATACAGCAGGTACATCAGGTTCAGCACATCCTCGGGCATGTCGTCGAGGCTGAACTTGTCGCAATAGGCCAGCGCGTCTTCGGCGCGCGCCGTGACGGCGTCGTAGAAGGCCTGCATGTCCAACATGGAACTGCTCAGGCGCTTGGCGTAGCGCTCCGGCTCGGACGGCAGGCACCACTGGCTGAACGGTTCGAGGTCGGCGAATTCCTTGGGCAGCATGATGGTCACGATCTCTCGGCCGCGGTGCGCTCGTGCTCGGCGATCCACGCGGCGGTTTCGCAGTGGAAGTGCCGGATCAGCACCTCTTGGTCGTTGAGCAGGAACCGGTCCACCACGCCGGTGCCGATCATCGTGTGGGTGGCCTCCAAGGTACTGGCGTCCTGCAGCCCGTACTCCTTGAACGACACCGCCGCGAGTTCTTGAGCGACCCGCTCACGGGGAGTCCGCGGCTGGGGAAAGTACAGCGTTCCTTCGAAAATGTGCGAGTCGTGCCCGGTCGGCCAGTAGTGGTAGGTCAGATACCAGCCCTGCCCCCAGAACAGGATCGTGAAGTTGGGGAAGATCTGAAACGAATCCAGGCCCCACGGATCGCATTTCGCGGGGTTGAGGCCGTCGGGCATCGGGCCGAGATCCGGTGAGTCCCATGGCCCGAACAACCCGCTCTGGCAGATCTCCTCGATCGGCTTGCGCATCTCGGCCGGCATCTCCCAGGCTCGCACCCCCGAGGTGCTCACCAGTCGGTGCGGGCCTTCGATCTGGTAGTGCGGCGCCTCGAAGCCGGCCTGTTCGGCCGCTACCCGGAAGGCCGTCGGCGTCTGGTTCCCGTGCAGGACCGGCGCGTGATAGAACTCCTGGAATGCGTCCAAGAAGAGCTTCCAGTTGGAGTTGACCGACGAGCGGTACTGCCATCGCGAGGTCATCTGCCCGAAGGGGTAGCCCTCCAACGCCGTAACCATCGGCCCGAGGAATTCGCGCAGCGATTGCTCCGGGGTGGCGGCGAAGTTGACGAAGATGAACCCCTCCCAGACGTCGCAGTGCACGCCGACCAGCCCGTAGCGGCTCTTGTCGAGGTCGAAGAACTCTTCCTCCTGTTGGACGAAGGCCAGATTGCCATCCAAGTCGTAGCGCCAGGCGTGGTACTTGCAGGTGAACTGGCGGCAGTTCCCGCTCGTCTCCTCCAACGGCATGGTGTCCCACACCAGCTTGTTGCCCCGGTGCCGGCAGACGTTGTGATAGGCCTTGATCTCGCCAGATCCGGTTCGCACCAGGATGATCGAGGTGTTGACCACCTTGAGTTCCCGGGTGAAGTAACTGCCCTTTCGCGGAATCTGCTCTACCCGACCGACATTGAGCCAGGCGCGCCGGAAGATCGCCGCGCGCTCCTTTTCGTAGACATCCGGGCTGATGGAATCGCGGTAGGACACCGGTTCGGTACCGAGTTCGGGATAGTGCTGGGTCCAACTGCCCTCGGGCGGCTTCGGAAAACGCGCCACAACCACTCCTGTCCTCACGCCGGGTCACGAGCCTCGTTGGCGCCGACGCTATCGAGGGACCCGTTTAGTGTCAAGTAGTTGATACTAGGTCCGGAAGTCGGCTTCAGCGGTTTCTGAAGGACCGACTTCGGGCTAGGACTGACTCAGCGCGGCGTCGTTGTCGCTCTCGGCTTTGCGCGCGGTGTTGCTCAGCATCTGCTCGATGACGTTCTTGCCCAGGGCACTGTCATCGGGCAGCTCGATCGGGTAGCTGCCGTCGAAGCAGGCGCAGCACAGCCGCGATTTGGGCTGCTCGGTGGCCGCGATCATGTCTTCCTGACCGACATAGCCGAGGCTGTCGGCGCCGATGGCGCGCCGCACCGCTTCGACCATCTCGGTCTCGTCCTCGACGGCGTTGGCGATCAGCTCGGCCGGCGAGGCGAAGTCGATGCCGTAGAAGCACGGCCACTTCACCGGCGGGGAGGCGATCCGCACGTGCACCTCGACGGCACCGGCCTCACGCAGCATCCGCACCAGGGCGCGCTGGGTGTTGCCCCGCACGATCGAGTCGTCCACGACGATCAGCCGCTTACCGCGGATGATCTCGCGCAGCGGGTTGAGCTTGAGCCGGATACCGAGCTGGCGGATGGTCTGCGACGGCTGAATGAAGGTCCGCCCGACGTAGGCGTTCTTGGTCAGGCCTTGTCCGTAGTCGATACCGGACTCTTGGGCGTAGCCCACCGCGGCCGGGATGCCGGACTCCGGCACACCGATGACCAGGTCAGCCTCCACCGCGTGCGCGCGCGCCAGCCGACGGCCGATCTCCACTCGAGTGGCGTGCACCGACCGGCCGCCGATCGTGCTGTCGGGCCGGGCCAGATAGACGTACTCGAAGACGCAGCCCTTCGGAGTGGGGTTCGCGAACCGGGTGGAGCGCACCCCGTCGGCGTCGATCGCCAGCAGCTCACCGGGCTCGATGTCGCGGACGAACGAGGCGCCGACGATGTCCAGCGCCGCGGTCTCCGAGGCCACCACCCAGCCGCGGTCGAGCCGGCCCAGCGACAGCGGCCGCACGCCCCACGGGTCGCGGGCGGCATACAGGGTGTTCTCGTCCATGAAAGTCAGGCAGAAGGCACCGCGCGCCGTCGGCAGCAGCTCCAGCGCCGCCTGCTCCAGGGAGCTGTCCGCGGCGCCGTGCGCCAGCAGCGCACCCAGGATGTCCGAGTCGGTGGTGGCCACGCCCGGACGGCGGGTGTCGATCAGGCCCAGTTCGCGGGCACGGCCGGCCAGTTCGGCGGTGTTGACCAGGTTGCCGTTGTGCCCCAGCGCCACACCGGTGCCGGCCGCGGTGTTGCGGAACACCGGCTGGGCGTTCTCCCAGGTGGTGTCACCGGTGGTGGAGTAGCGACAGTGGCCGACCGCCACGTGCCCGGGCATGGCCAACAGCGTCTGCTCCTCGAACACCTGGCTGACCAAGCCCAGATCCTTGAAGACCAGCACCTGCGAACCGTCGCCGACCGCGATCCCGGCGGCCTCCTGGCCACGGTGCTGCAGCGCATACAGGCCGTAATAAGTGAGCTTCGCTACTTCTTCGCCGGGAGCCCAAACTCCGAAGACGCCGCACTCTTCACGGGGTGCGTTCTCAAGGTCTACTACCTGCTGGTCCGGCACGTTTCAGCTGCTCCAGGGGGACGGGCCACAGTGACGAGGTTCAGTCTACGGTCAACGTGCGTCAAGTTTCACCAACGGCAGCCAATCGGCGATCTCGGCGGCTCGCGAACCGGACAGCCGCAGCTTTGCGGCGGCGGTCGCATCGGCTGTCTCCAGCAACCCGGCGACCAACAACAGCCAACTGCGCGGATCGGTCTCGACGACGTTGGGCGGGGTGCCGCGAGTGTGCCGCGGCCCGGCGATGCACTGCACCGCCACGAACGGCGGGATCCGCACCTCGACGCTGGCGCCGGGGGCCAGCTCGGCCAGCGTGCGGGCGGTCAGCCGGACCGCGGCGGCCAACTCGGCGCGGTCGGGGGCCGGCAGGCTCTCGTCACGCAGCCACGCCGCGAGCGCCAGTACAGCTGCGCGGGTCTGTGCCGGGTCGACGCGAGGGCGGGCGGTCATGCCCCCAGCGTCGCAGAACCCCAGTGATCGGGCGTACGCCGCAACCTCCTCGGCGACGACGGGCGCACCTCAAGGCTGACGACCAACCCCGCCGACGCCGCCATGAGCGCCAACGCCACCCGGGACACCGTTGCTGCTGGCAGCCCGCGCCGACGCGCCGGCGATCCGGCCCCTGCTGCACGGTGTGCATCGGGGCGTAGACCCATGTGTCGAAGCACTCCGCAAAGCTGTTGCCAAGCCAATCCGCACCCAGTTGCTGGTCAGTGGACTTCTTAGACAACCTTCTCGCGCCGGTCCACGCGACAACTGACCGCGGAACCGCTCTGCGGATTACCTTGCGCCCCATCCTGGCGCTGGCGTTGTTGCCGGGTATCCGCCATCGTCGCCGAATACCATGCGCAAATGCCGTTTTCGTCAGTCGGCACCGGTCTCACAAGACAACATCGGAAGAACCGGGTACCTTACATTTCCAGCAAGATAGTGATAACCGTAGACATATCAGCAGAAACCGGTACCCAAAACGCACCCAATCTGCTGACCAACTCACCGATAGCTTAAACAATGAGATTTGCCTGGGCTATCAGCTGCCACATCTTGCTCTCCTTATCATAGCAATGGTATGGAAGCTGCCAGTTTTTGTAAGTAAATCCATTTTGGAGGCTGTAGTGATTTCCGGGCGCCGGTTCAGTACGTTTGGGATTCCACTGCTGACGTTTGCCGCTACGACGCTGTTGGGACCCCACCCGGCCATATCTTCCGTGTTCGCATCCGGGACGAATGCTCTGACAAATTCGGCGATACTGCTGTCCAACGAGGCGTGGATCATCGGCGGCAGCGGCACCCCGATACCAGACCAGGAATACCTGGATGCTGCTTTCGCTAAATACCTCACCCCGAACGGTTACGGCGCCTACCGCCCGAACGCGCTTTTTACCCCGGAAGGGTTGTATCCGACGACCGCGATCAGGGACCTGCCCTTCGCCACGTCGGTAGCCCGAGGCGTCACCATCTTGAACGACACCATCACGCAGCAAACGGACAGCGGTAACAATATGGTCGTCTTAGGCTACTCGCAAAGCGCCGCCATAGCCTCGCTGGAAATGCGGAATCTGGCAGCACTAGGTCCTGATGCACCAACCGCCGACCAATTGGCATTCGTACTACTTGCCGACCCGATGAATCCCAACGGCGGCCTGCTGGAGCGCTTTGCTGGATTGACCTTACCGAGCGTGGGTCTGACATTCTACGGCGCAACTCCTTCCGACACCATCTACCCGACCGATATTTACACGATGGAGTACGACGGATATGCCGACTTCCCGCGATACCCGCTCAATCTCCTGGCGTCCATGAACGCCTTCGCCGGCATCTACTACTTGCACGGCACCTACCTCGATCTTTCAATCGAGGACATCACACCCGTCGCAGACGGCGGTAACGCCATTGAGCTACCGGTGTCTCCCGATTACACCGGCAACACCACCTACTGGATGATTCCGACCGAGAATCTGCCGTTGCTGGAACCGATCCGCTCAATTCCGGGCGTGGGTGACGCGATCGCCGAATTGATCCAGCCGAGCCTGAGGGTGCTCATCAACCTGGGCTACGGCAGCATCACCGAGGGCTGGGATCACGGACCGGCGAATGTGGCCACCCCATTCGAATTGTTCCCCACGAACATCGACCCGACCGAAGTGCTGCGAGCTTTGGCGGCCGGTACCGAGGAGGGCATCAACAATTTCGTGCGCGAGATAAGTTCCGGGATATCTTTTCCGGAGCCGACACTGCCGAACTTCGACATCCTTGAAACGATCAACTCGGCTTTGGCCGACCCAGCAGCAGCATTCACCCATGTCATGAACACTTTCAGCAGCATGGCCAGCACCATCTATTCGCCCTTGCTCCCCACAGCAGACACCTTCAATGCCGTCTTGACTTCCCTGCCCGCATACAATTTCAGTCTTTTCATGGAAGGACTCGAATCCGGTGACCTGCTTGGCGCCATCGGTAACCCGATCGCGGCTGACGTGGGGCTGCTCACAATGGGCGCTGCCTTTGAATATTACGTGCTGCTGCATATGTTCGAGGACCTCGGCGCAGACCTTGCGAATCTGTTTGCGTTCTGAGTCCTCGCCACACGACTGGGAACACGGATCATGGTCAGGCGACTGCCGCGCGCACGTTGGTCTCGCCGGGAGACAGGGCGATGGCCGCACTCGACGTCACCGAATGCAATCCTCACGACCAACACCCTGCTATCGCCACCTCGCAGGAAATACGGTGTGCGAACGGTGTTTTCGTCCTGTTAGCTGGTTCTTGCCTCACCTCTCGGCACTATCGAACGGTGGAGAAGTCGCCCAACAACTCGGGCTTGCCGCTGGCCTGCGCCGGAAACTAACTCATCGAGTGCCTGATCCAAAACGACGGCGGCAGCGCTGTCGGTGTCAACAACGACACCGACTTCCTGCGGCCTATCTCGGCGGGCACCCTGTATGTGGAGTCCACACCAATTCACCGAGGCACCAAACAGCACCTTTGGCTGGAGGAAGCGGCCAAAGAGTCAGTCGACTGGGTGTGCGGCGAACCAGTCGAGCAGCAGATCGGCGAGCCGGTCCGGCTCCGCATCGGGGATCCAGTGCGAGACTCCCGGCAGTGTCTCGAATCGGTAATCCGCGTCGATGTAGCGGGCGGTGTTGCGAGCCGCCTTGGCCTTCAGGGCGAAGTCACGGTCGCTCCACACGTACATCGTGGGCACCGCGACACGCCGAGTGACGGCCTGGACATCCGACAGTGGCATACCCCGGTACCAGTTGAGCCCGCCGGTCAGCGCACCTGGTTCGACCATGGCCCGCCCATCCCGTTCGGCCGCGGCCGCGGGCAGCCCGCCGCGCTGCAGGGCTTTGGCGGCCCCGGTTCCGCCACCGCGAGTCATCAGCCATTCCGGCAGCCACGGCAACTGGAAGAAACCCATGTACCAGGACGCCAGGCCTTGGCTGCTGGTGACCAGCGACTTCAGAAAAGCGGCCAGGTGCGGCACGGACACCGGTGACACGGTCGCGAGCCGTTCGGGCATCTCGGCAGCAGCCGCCCACGCAACCGCGGCACCCCAGTCGTGTCCCACCAAATGCACTCGCCGCGCGCCACTGGCGTCGATCAGTGCACCGACATCGGCGACGAGTTCAGACATGCGGTAGTCGCGGCGCCGGGCCGGCCGCGCACCGGGTGAATAGCCCCGCTGGTTGGGAGCCAGGCACCGGTAGCCCGCGGCGGTGAGCCGCTCGATGACGCCGTTCCAGCTGCCGTTTCGTTGCGGGAAGCCGTGCAGCAACACCACTACGGGCCCATCGGGCGGCCCGGCGTCGCGGACATCGAAGACCAGGCCATCACGGGTGTAGCGCTCCATGGGTGAAGCATTCCGCATGCCGCCGTGCGCCGGCACCCCGCCCCAGAACGTCACCACCGAAATACCAGCGCATGGAACGAACCGACACAGATCAGGGATGCCCGCCAAAGCCGCCCGAGCCACCTGAACCGCCGGTAGTCAGACCGCTGTTGGGGCCGGGTCGGCCGGGCTGGCCGGGCTTACCGGCGTCGCCGGACTGGCCGGCGTTGTCGCCGGCGGAACCTCCGGTACCGCCGCGACCACCGGCGCCGCTGTCACCGCCGCCGCCGGCGGCGGCGCCACCACCGGACGAACCGCCGTAGCCACCCTGACCGCCGGTGCCACCGGTGCCACCGCCGAGGGGCCCGTTGCCGCCCTTACCGCCGGCACCACCGGTATTGCCGTCGCCACCCGGACCCGCATTGGACCCGGTGGAGTTCCCGCCGTATCCGCCGCTACCTCCCATTCCGCCGGCGCCTCCGGCACCTCCGTACTGCGCGCCGTCGCCGCCGGCACCGCCCGCACCGCCGACGCCCCCGCGAGCGCCGGCACCACCATTGCGGCCGAAGTCCGTGTGCCCGCCGAATCCGCCCGTACCGCCTCGACCACCCGTCCCGCCAACTCCGCCTCTGCTACCGGATGCCCCGCTATCACCGCCGGCACCGCCGGCACCGCCGGCACCACCGGGCGTACCGTTGCCGGGATTGCCGCTCGTCGGGTAATAGACGGAGATGCCGTTGGTGCCCCCACCGCCGATTCCGCCGCCGCCGCCATTGCCGCCATTGCCGACGAGGCCGCCGTGGCCACCGGCACCACCTTTACCCCCGGTACCGCCGGGAGTGGTGGCGTCAAACCCCTTCCCGCCGGTTCCACCGTCGCCGCCGCTGGCGGGCAGACCGCCGGCCGCGCCGTCCGCCCCGCTGGTGGAACCGGTTCCGCCTGCTCCACCGGCCCCGGGATTTCCAGGATCACCGCCCTTGCCGCCAGTCCCACCGTTGGGGTTGCTCGCATTGCCCGCTCCACCCGTTCCACCGGTGCCGCCCATACCAGCGGTGCCGCCGCGACCGCCGTTCCCACCGACGCCCTGAGCGCCCACCGCGCCGTCCGCGTTGGTGCCGCCCGCCCCGCCGGCACCGCCGGTCCCGCCGGTCCCGCCGGTCGCGCCGACCTTCCCGGCACCCCCGGTACCACCTGCGGCGGTGGCCGTAGCGCCGTCCGCGCCCTGGCCGCCAGTCCCGCCGCTGCCCCCCGTTCCACCGGCCCCGCCATCACCCGGGGCGCCCGCAGCGCCATTGGCCGCAGTTCCGCCATCACCGCCGATACCGCCGGTTCCCCCGGTCCCACCGGTTCCGCCCATCTCGCCACGGCCGCCGTCAGCGCCGGCCGCACCGGTCCCGCCCCTCCCGCCGGTGCCGCCGGCTCCACCGTCGCCGGTCCCGGCGGCGCTGCCACCGACACCACCGTTCCCTCCGGTCGCACCGGCCAGACCGGTGGCACCACTGGAGGCGCCACCAGTGCCGCCGTTGCCGCCTGCCCCGCCGTCCCCGTCGCCCAGGGCGGAACCGCCGACGCCGCCGTTTCCGCCGACCGCACCGGCCAGACCAGCCGGGTCGGCGGCTGAACCTCCGTTGCCACCGTTGCCACCCGCGCCACCATGGCCGCCGGCCGCCCCGCCGTTGCCGCCAGCGCCGCCGTTACCGGCCGTCCCGGGCGTCACGAAGTCGGGGTGTCCCGCGGCATTGAGGCCTGAACCGCCGTTGCCACCGTTGCCACCGTTGCCACCGTTGCCGGCCATGACACCGTCGACTCCGGTGCCACCGTTACCGCCGGCACCGCCAGCGCCGCCGTTGCCGGCTGCCGTGTCGGGGGCGAGCCAACCGCCCACGGTCGCGTTGGTGCCGTTGCCGCCGGCACCGCCATCGCCGCCGTTGCCGAGCGCACCGCTATTCCCGTTGGCGCCGGCAACCGAGCCGTTGCCTCCGGTTCCTCCGGCTCCTGGGTTGCCGCCGTCACCGCCGTCCCCGCCGTCACCGCCGTGTGCCGAGGGCGCCAACCAGCCACCTGTGGCGCCCCTCCCTCCGTTGCCGCCGTCGCCGGCGGCGCCACCGGTGCCACCAGCGCCACCGACGCCCTGGGCACCGTCCTCGCCGTGTGCGGCTGTCCCGCCGGCGCCACCGTTTCCGCCAGCCCCACCGGCGCCACCACCGCCGCCACGGCCCCCGCGCCCGCCGTCACTGACCGAGAAGCCTGCGTCCGCGCCCTTCCCACCGCTACCGCCCGCACCGCCATCTGCTCCGGCACCGCCGCGTCCACCGGCGCCACCGTTACCGGCTACCGAGCCGCCTTGGCCACCCGCACCCCCGTTGCCGCCCGCCCCTCCGGAGCTCCCACGCAGCCCGTCACCACCGGCGCCATCGGCGGTGCCTGCGACGCCTGCGGCACCGTTGCCTCCGTCTACGCCGGCGGTGGCATTGCCACCGTTGCCGCCATTGCCGCCGTTGCCATGGCTGCCGCCATTGCCGCCACTGCCGCCGTTGCCGCCGGCCGTGCCTGGCGCAGCCTCAGGGTCCTGCGACGGGTCATAGCCGTCGCCACCCGTGCCACCGTCACCGCCGGCACCCGCCTCCCCGGTACTGCCGGTGGCGCCACTGCTGCCGGTTCCGGTCACCCCGCCACTACCTGCGGCACCGCCCGCACCGCCGGCGCCGACGATGCCTGTGGCGCCGGCATTTCCGCCTTGGCCGCCATCGATGGCGATGGCGTCCCCATTGCCACCGGCACCGCCGCTTCCGGCGTCGCCGGCGTTCCCCCCGGCACCACCCACCCCGCCATTGCCGTTGACTCCCGCGTCACCCGCGACTGCAGTGCCTCCGGCCCCGCCGACGCCGCCAGCACCGCCAGCGCCGCCATCCCCACCGTTGCCGCCATTGCCGCCATCCGCACCGGCCGCCAACGCGTCGGCACCACGAACGCCGCTGCCCCCGGCTCCACCGGCACCGCCCAGCCCGCCATTGCCACCGGCCCCACCATCACCTGCCGTGCTGCCGCCGGCACCGCCTGCGCCGCCAGCACCGCCGGTACCGCCAGCCTGTCCCGCGGTGCCATTACCTGACGCATCGGTACCGCCGGCCGCACCGGCCAACCCGGTACCGCCATCACCACCGCGACCGCCATCACCGATGATGCCGGCGTCGCCGCCACGACCGCCGGCGCCGCCGGATTGACCTGCCTGCGTGGCCGTCCCACCATTGCCTCCAGAGCCGCCGTTTCCGCCCACGGTCGCCGCAGCACCATCAGCGCCGTTACCGGCGGAGGTGCCATCACCGTTATAGCCACCGGTGCCACCAGCCCCGGCGCTGCCAAGCTCACCGCCAGCACCGCCGGAACCGCCGGACCCAGCACTGGCGCCACCACCGCCGTCGCCGCCACGACCACCCGTGCCACCATTGCCGGCATTACCAGCGTTGCCGCCGTTTCCGCCCCGCCCTGCGGCGCCCGCATTGCCGGTACTGCCGCCCGAGGCGGTTCCGGCGACACCGCCATTACCACCGGTGCCACCGCCACCTCCCTGGCCTCCGTCGCCTCCGTCGGAGCCGATACCACCCACCCCGCCGGCCGCGGTGGAGTGCGCACCGGCGGCGCCGTTTTCGCCGTTACCACCGTTGCCACCGGCACCACCTTCGCCGCCTTGGCCGCCGGCACCGCTGTCGAAGCCGGAACCCCCGGCGCCGCCGTTGCCACCGGCACCACCATTGCCTCCGTGCGTCCCATCAACACTGCCCACCGTGCCGTCGACACC
>NZ_JBJIAJ010000020.1:0-32312 GCF_045310925.1 Mycobacterium sp. SMC-15
CGGGTGGAAAAGTAGGACACCGCCGAACACAACATTAAGACCTGTGCCCCCCAAGAAATTGGGGGGCACAGGCATTTGTGCACCAGGTTGGCCGACGTCGTCGGCTGCGCATCGAGATCATCTGCCGGCGCTGACACGTGTCAAGATTTGCCGAGGAATCTATTGCGTGGGTCACTCCTGAGGGTTACCGTTAAGGTTCAATTAAGGATCTTTATAGGGAGGAACCGCGTGCGAGTTAACGCTTGCTTACCGCTTGTTGCCACTGTTGCTGCTGCCAGTGTCTTCGCGGGTGCCCCTGTTGTCTCACCCGTGGCGTATGCCCAGCCGCCGGCGTTTGTCCTGACCGGCAACGGCACGTCGCTCGGCGGCGGAGATGCGCTCATCATGGGTGGTACGGGTATTCCGCAGCCACCGCAGTCCTATCTGGATGCCGTGAACGAACTCTTCTTGGCGCCGCATGGATTCACCGGCAACCTGGTATCGCAGTGGGGCCCGGAGAACGTCAGTGAGACGTCGAGTGCGGTCGGTCTGCGGGCGCTGGAGAACGCGATCGCTGAGCGGCTTAACGCCGGCACGGTGGATGCCAACAACCCGATCGTGGTGTTCGGCTACTCCCAGAGTGGGGGGATTGCGGCCAATCTGGTGAATTGGTTGGAAGAGAACGACGTGTCCAATGACCTCGTTCGGTTCGTGACGATTGGTTCCATGGGCGCCGCCCGGGTCGATCTCGACGGCTACTACACCGACGCCTACAACTACGAATACGACCCGGTCGGGGTCAAGCCGATTTACGACAATCCACTGTCGCAGCTCAACTCGGCGCTCGGTTTCATCTACGGGCACTCGGTGTATTTGAGCGCGACCCCGGAGCAGATTGCGAACGCCATCGAACTGCCGGTCGCCGACCCTGACTCACTGACCACGTTCCACATGATCCCGTCCGAGATCCTGCCGCTGCTGGCACCGCTGCAGTTACTCCCGATCATCGGAATGCCGCTCTACGAACTGCTGGAGCCTGTCACCCGGATCCTGGTGAACCTCGGCTACGGCAGTATCGACCACGGCTGGCCGCCGGGAGACGTCGACGAGTGGCCTACTGGTGGTGGCCTCTTCCCGCCCAACATCGACTTAGGTGATCTGCTTTCCGCGCTGGGCAAGGCAACGCTTGACGGGATCAGCAACTCCATCTCCAGTTGGTTCGACCTGGACACCTACACGCTCTACTCCCTTCAGGATCACCCGTCGTTGGCCGGAATCGTCAACGAGGGATACCTCGCGGGCTACCTCGACTCGCCGCATCCATCGCTGGAGGAGGCACTGACCGGGCTGTCCAACTTCTTGGCGGCATTCACGAACCAAGATGTGTTCCCGATGCCCGACCCGATCGACATCATCGGCTAGGCAGCTGATACCCGAGATTCGGGGCCGGAACCACCCGTGTGGGGTTCCGGCCCCGGCTCGTTTCACGATCAGTCGAACAGGGTGGCGTGGCTGTGCTGCTGTTCGAGGCCCAGCAGCGCTCGCTTGCGGTCGATGCCGCCGCCGTACCCGGTGAGGCTGCCGTTGCTTCCAATCACCCGGTGGCACGGGACGATGATCGAGATCGGGTTGCGGCCGTTGGCGAGGCCGACAGCGCGCGAGGCGGTCGGGGACCCGATCTGGCTCGCCAGCTGTCCGTAGGAGCGGGTCTGGCCGTACGGGATCGTCAGTAGGGCCGTCCACACCCGGCGTTGAAAGTCGGTGCCGGCCATCTCATAGGTCAGGTCGAATTCGGTGAGGTCGCCGGCGAAGTAGGCCGCGAGCTGCTCCGCCGCATCCGGAAACGCGGTGTCGTCACGCGCCCAGCCCGTGCGGCTGGGGGCGTGCGAATGATCCAGCATCAAGAGATGACTGAGCTTGCCGTCGTTGCCTGCCAGGGTCAGCGGACCGATGGGGCTGTCGATGATGCGCTGAGTGGTCATGCGATCTCCTTCGAGGCGGGGGGCCAGTCGTTCACGGCGTGATCGAGGCTGGCCCAGAGATGCTGGGTGGCATAGGAGCGCCACGGTCGCCAGCGCGCACTGCGCTGGATCAGGGCTTGCGGGGTGTCAGGCAAGCCGTACCGGCGGGCGGCCACCTGTACTCCGAGGTCGGTGACGGGAAACGCGTCGGGGTCGCCCAACCCGCGCATGGCGATGACCTCGGCGGTCCAGGCTCCGATTCCCGGCAGCGCCATCAGGTCGTGGCGCGCCTGTTCCCAGTCGCAGCCCGCACTCAGACCGAGGGTGCCGTCGGCCAATCCTGCGACCAGGGTGAGCAGCGTTTGCCGGCGGGCTAGGGGAAGGGCGAGCTGATCGGGATCGATGTCGGCGAGGCGTTCCACCGAGGGAAAGACATGCGTGAGCCCGCCGTCTGGATCGTCGAGTTGTTGTCCGTGGGCACGCACCAGTCGGTGTGCGTGAGTGCGTGCCGCTTTGGTCGACACCTGCTGGCTGAGCACCACCCGCACCGCGAGCTCGGCTTCGTCGACGGTCCGCGGAATGCGTTGCCCGGGCGCCTTGGTCACCAGCGGCGCCAGATCGGGATCGGCCGTGAGGGCCTCGACGACGGCTTCGGGATCAGCATCGAGGTCCAGCAGCCGTCGACAGCGGGTGATCGCGGCGGTGAGATCGCGGAAGTCGTCGAGCACGAGTCGGCAGCTGACGTGGTCGGGGGCCGGGCGCAGGCTGACGATGCCGTTGCCGTGCGGCAGCCGCAGGGTGCGCCGGTAGGCGCCGTCGCGCACCTCCTCGCAACCGGGTACCGCGCAAGCCGCCAGGTGCCCGAATACGCCCTCGAATGCGAACGGAGTGCGCACCGGCAGGCGGAGCGACAGGGCGCCCGGACCGGGGGCCTCGCGGTCGGAGGTGGCTCGTGACCGCGAGGCGGCATTGCTGCGCAACACCGTCGGCGTCGTGGCGCACACGGCACGGATCGTGTCGTTGAACTGCCGGATACTGGCGAATCCGGCGGCGAATGCGACGTCACTCAGAGGCAGGTCGGTGGTCTCGATCAGGACGCGGGCGGTCTGTGTGCGCTGTGCGCGGGCCAGTGCCAGCGGGCCGGCGCCGACCTCGGCCTGGAGCAATCGCTGCAGCTGGCGGGCCGAGTAGCCGAGGTGTCCGGCAAGCCCGCTCACTCCCTCGCGATCGACCGTGCCGTCGGCGATCAGGCGCATGGCCCGCCCCACGATGTCGCCGCGGATGTTCCATTCCGGCGAACCCGCCGCGGCGTCTGGGCGGCAACGCTTACAGGCGCGGAAACCGGCTCGCTGTGCTGCGGCGGCGGTGGGGTAGAACTCCACATTCGGCGGCAGCGGCGTGCGTGCCGGGCAACTGGGCCGGCAATAGATCCCCGTCGTGAGCACCGCGGTGATGAACCAGCCGTCGAATCGGGCGTCCTTGGACTTCACGGCGCGATAGCAGCGGTCGAAGTCGTCATGCACATTTCCACGATGACACGCGGCGGCCGACGACACTAGCGGGAAAGCGACACGACAGTGCCGGGCCGTTGACGGGGCTGCGGGCTAGCATCGGTGCGTGGCGGCACTGGTACAGCGGTATTTGGACGGGATTCTTGCCGAGCATGCCGGGGCGAATCAGGGGGCACTGGCGAGCTACATTCCGGAATTGGCCGAAGTCGATCCCACGGGGTTTGGCCTGGCATTGTCCTCGTCCGACGGCTACGTCTACGAATCCGGCGACGCCGACGTGCAATTCACCATGCAGTCCATCTCCAAGCCGTTCACCTACGCGCTCGCCCTCGATCAGCTGGGCCAAGCGGACGTCGACGCGCGGATCGGCGTGGAACCCTCCGGTGAGGGCTTCAACAAGATCAGCGTCGATCAGGTCACCAATGTCCCGAAGAACCCGATGATCAATGCCGGTGCCATCGTGGCGTGCTCCTTGATTCCCGGGAGAACCGTCGAGGACCGGTTCGGTCTTGTTCGGGAGTTTTTCAGCGCCTGCGCCGGACGAAGCCTGGACTTCGACGAGGCCGTGTACCAGTCCGAGCGGGCGAGCGGCAGCCGTAACCGCGGGATCGCTTATCTGCTGGATAGTTTCGGTGCCTTGGGCGCCGACCCCGACGATGCCCTGGATCTCTATATCCGCCAGTGTTCGCTGAAGGTCACCAGCACCGATCTGGCGCGGATGGCGGCGACGCTGGCGCGCGGCGGCCTCAATCCACTGACCGGGCGGCAGGTGACCGATGCCGCGGTGGTGCGGCGCACGCTGTCGGTGATGGTGACCTGCGGTATGTACGATGCCGCCGGCGCGTGGGTCAGTGCGGTCGGGATGCCGGCCAAGAGCGGTGTGGCCGGTGGCATCGTGGCGGTGCTGCCCGGACAGCTCGGAATCGGCGTCTATTCGCCGCGGATCGACGCCAAGGGCAACAGCGTGCGTGGGATGCTGGTGTGCCGCAGCCTTTCCCATCAGCTCGGCCTGCACTTCCTGACGGTGAGCAGTGAGGCTCATGCGGCGATTCGTGGGGTGTACACCCCACGGCCGGGCGTTCGGGTCTACGAGGTGCACGGCGACCTGCTGTTCGCCGGGGCAGAACAGGTGGCCCGCACGGCAACCCGTGAATGTGTCGAATTCGACACCGCGATCCTCGACGTCTCGCGGCTGCACACGATCAGCGAGCCGGCGCGTGGCCTGCTTGCGGGGCTTTCCGAGGAGTTGCGGGCACTGGACAAGCAGGGTCTGCTCGTCGATCCCAACGGATCGGTGACGCCCGACCCAGAGGCGTACGCCGGGTCGGTGTTCGCCACGGTCGAGGATGCGCTGGCGGCCACCGAGACGTGGGCGGGGGAGTAGCTTGCGTTACAGCGGGCTGGCCAGCACCGTGGGCGCCTCGTAGCCGCGCAACACGATCGAATCGCCCACCACCCAATGGGCCTGCTCGCTGATGTTGGCCGCGTACATGGTTTTGGCCGTCGTCAGCACTGGCAGTGGTTGGGTCTTTGCCAATTCGCACAGCCGGGCGGCCTCGTTGACCGGTTCTCCGATCACGGTGTACTCGAAACGTTCTTTGGCGCCGACGTTTCCGGCCACGACCTGACCGGCCGCCACACCGATGCCCGCCCGGATCTCCGGCACCTCGGCGGCCAGGCGGTACAGGATGCCCCGGGCCGCGGCCAACGCGTTGTCCTCGGGCTGGTCGAGGTGGTTCGGGGCGCCGAAGATCGCCAGGGTGGCGTCGCCCTCGAACTTGTTGATCAGTCCCTGATGGCGGTCGACTTCGTCGACGACGACGGCGAAGAACCGGTTCAGCAGGGTGACGACCTCGGTAGCCGGCTTGGCGGTCACGATCTGCGTCGAGCCGACGATATCGACGAAAATGACTGCGACATGGCGCTCTTCGCCGCCGAGTTGTATCTGATCGCGCTCCGCGGCGGCGGCCACCTCACGCCCGACGTGGCGGCCGAACAGGTCGCGTACGCGTTCCCGCTCGCGCAGCCCGTGCACCATCGCGTTGAATCCGCTCTGCAGCTCACCGAGTTCGGTTCCGTCGAACACCACCAGGTCGCCTTGCAGATTGCCCTGTTCGACGCGCCGCAGAGCCGCGCGGACCACGCGGACCGGCGTGGCGGTGAGCCAGGACAGGATCAGCATCAGCAGGAACCCGAAAACCAGCGTCGTCACCGAGGCGATCAACACGGCGATGCCGAACTGCGTCAACGTCAGGTTCTTCAGCAGCACCGCGAACAAGGCCGTCAGGCCGATCCCCAGAATGGGGACGCCCGAGGTGAGCAGCCAGACCATCATGGTCCGGCCCATGATGCCCGACAGGATTCGCCGCGGCGGCGGGCCGGCGGCCAGCGCCTGTGCGGCCACCGGCCGCAACGCGAACTCGGTGAACAGGTAGCAGGCGGTGGCCACCAGAATGCCGCACACGCTCATCGTGAAGCCGATGATCGGGATGAAGATCTTGTCGTGTATGCCGTAGAGCGCGGTGAACAACACCGTCGCGACGCCCCACAGGGCCAGCACCACCTGCGCAACTCGCCACGGGGTGAGGAAGGCGTTGCGTTCGTCGTCGCGCGTCGGCGGCTGTTCCTTGATGGCCCAACGTAATTTCTTGATGGTGCGCCGGGTGATTCCATAGGTGCCGGCGACCACCGCGATCACCACGTAGGCCGGCACCAGCCCGAAGGTCAGCCACTTAGGGGCGTCGGTGAACACATTGGGCACCGGAAAGGCCACCGTCACCAGCAGGACATCCACGGCGACACCGAGCAGGTTCGTCCCCACCATGACGATGGTCAAGATGAACTGAATACGTATCCGGCGCAGGTACTGACTTTCAGACACCTGGCCTAACAGCCAGGAGCCGTATTCGGGTGTCTCGGGCAGCCGACCGCTCTGACGCGTGAGCATCTCCAGCGCGCGGCCCAGGCGTTGCGCGGTCGTCTTTGTCGGCTTCATCGTGGCGTAAGAATAATTGCTCGGCGCGGGCCTTTAAGGTGGATCGGATGCGACTCGTAATCGCCCAGTGCACCGTCGACTATGTCGGCCGGCTCACCGCGCACCTACCCTCTGCCCGGCGACTGCTGTTGTTGAAGGCCGACGGTTCGGTCAGCGTGCACGCCGACGACCGTGCCTATAAGCCGCTGAACTGGATGAGTCCGCCGTGCCGCTTCACCGAGGAGGCCGGCGGTGAGTTGCCGGTGTGGGTGGTGGCGAACAACAAAACCGGCGACCAGCTGCGGATCACCATCGAGGAGATCGAGCACGACTCCAGCCACGAGCTGGGTGTCGATCCCGGGCTGGTGAAAGACGGCGTCGAGGCGCAACTGCAGGCGCTGCTCGCCGAGCATGTCGAGCTGCTCGGCGAGGGCTACTCCCTGGTGCGCCGCGAATACATGACCGCGATCGGTCCGGTTGACCTGTTGTGTCGCGACGGAAACGGGCGCGCGGTCGCGGTGGAGATCAAGCGGCGCGGCGAGATAGATGGTGTGGAACAGCTCACCCGATACCTGGAGCTGCTCAACCGCGACAGCCTGCTCGCGCCGGTCAGTGGTGTGTTCGCCGCTCAGCAGATCAAGCCGCAGGCCCGCACGCTGGCTACCGACCGCGGTATTCGTTGCCTGACACTGGATTATGACGCGATGCGCGGCATGGACAGCGACGAATTCCGGCTGTTCTGATCGCTTGCCGGAATAGCAGCGGACCGTCGTGCGTTGGAGGACCGCATGGCACTCGATGATCTTTTCCAGCCGCTGACGATCCGCTCGCTGACCGTTCCCAATCGGTTCGCTATGGCGCCGATGACCCGTCAGGCTTCGCCGGGCGGTATTCCGGGCAGCGATGTGGCCGAGTACTACCGACGGCGTGCTGCGGGCGGTGTGGGGCTGATCATCACCGAGGGCATCCGGTTGCCCGACCCGGCTGCGGGATTCCCGGTCAGCGTGCCGACGCTCGCCGGCGACGAGGTGCTCGCCGGATGGCGCCGTGTCGTCGAAGGTGTCCACGCCGAGGGTGCAACGATCGCCGCGCAGTTGTGGCACCAGGGGATTGAGCGCCGCGATGACGACGGCGTGGAACCCGTCGGCCCGTCGGGTATCGACGGGCACGGGGAACCGCGGGGCCGCGCACTGCGAACCGAGGAACTCGCCGAAACCGCACAGCTGTACGCCGCCAGCGCCGCCACCGCACGAGACCTCGGCTTCGACGCGGTGGAGATTCATGGTGCCCACGGCTACCTGCTCGATGAATTCTTCTGGGAGCGCACGAATCGACGTACCGACGGCTACGGCGGATCGCTGGCCGCTCGCACACGTTTCCCGGCCGAGGTGGTTGCCGCGGTGCGCGCTGCGGTCGGCCCGGACTATCCGATCATCTTCCGCTTCTCGCAGTGGAAGGGCACCGACTACGCGGCGTCGATCGCCGAGGACCCGACACAGTTGCAGGAACTGCTCACGCCGCTGGTCGAGGCCGGCGTGGATGCCCTGCACCCGTCGACGCGCAGGCACTATGCCCCCGGGTTCCCCGACCATGACGGCGAGTTGAGCCTCGCTGGGTGGACCAAGAAGGTGACCGGGGTGCCGGTCATCGCGGTCGGGTCGGTCGGGTTGGAAACACAGTTCCGCAGCGAGAAGCGTGGCGAGGTGATTGCGCCCGCGCCGGTCGACCGTCTGGTCGAACAGTTCGACGCCGGGGAGTTCGACGCGGTGGCCATCGGGCGCGCGCTGCTCGCCGACCCGGCATGGGTGAATCGGCTGCGTGACGGCCAGCTGGACGGGTTCGGCGGCTACGACGCGGCGCGGGCACTGGCTGCGCTTGCCTGAGGTCCACGTTGCTGGCCGGCCTGTATCACCAAGGGGCTTTAGAACTGATGGGGTAGTGTTCAGCGTGCCGGCAATTTTGCCGGTCCTCAGGGCAGACCACTCGCTGAACGTAGGGCCACCGCCCCGCCTCGATTCCGTCGCCTACTCTGAGCCTTCTCAGAGAGACCTCATGCCTTCGTTTGCTAGCGGTACCCCCTTTCTTGATGTGTCCGGACAGAGCGAGTGGGTCCATCCGGCAGCTCCCCTCGAATTGCCTGCTGGTTCCACCGCGATCGTCTACTGCGAGGGCCAGTTCGGCCAGCAGGACGGTAAGACCGCCAACGGCCTGGTCCGGCACTCGGAGAAGTACGACATCCTCAGCGTCATCGATAGCCGCCGGGCCGGAGTCGATGCCGGGAAATTTCTCGACGGCACCCCGAACGGCATCCCGGTACTGGCGTCGCTCGCCGAGTCCCTCTCGCACGCCGGCCAGATACCTGACTACTTGATCTGTGGGCTGGCGCCTGCCGACGGCCTACTGTCGAACGAGCAGCGGGTCGTGCTGCTCGACGGTATCGCCCGCGGGATGCACATCATCAACGGGCTGCACGAGTTCCTCAACGACGACGCCGAATTCGCTGCGGCAGCCGTGATCGCCGGCGTCACCATCACCGACGTACGCCGGCCGAAGACCAAGCGTGACCTGCACCTGTTCTCCGGCCGGATCTTCGACGTCACATGTCCCAGGATTGCGATTCTTGGAACCGACGGGGCGGTCGGGAAGCGGACCACCGCCACCTTGCTGGTCCAGGCGCTGAATGCGCGCGGCATCAAGGCGGTCATGGTCGGTACCGGTCAGACCACCTTGATTCAGGGCGGGAAGTACGGCGTCGCGCTGGATGCGCTGGTCCCCCAGTTCTGCTCGGGCGAGGTCGAGCACCAGGTCGTCGCCGCGTTCGAGGGTGAGGATCCTGACGTGATCGTGGTCGAGGGTCAGGGCGCGCTCAGCCACCCCGCCTACCTGACGTCGGCTCACATCCTGCGTGGCAGCCGCCCGGCCGGCGTGATCGTGCAGCACGCACCCAAGCGGATGATGCTCGGCGACTTCCCGATGATGCCGATGCCGACCGCCGCCAGCGAGATCGCACTGATCGAGGCTTTCGCCGACACTCGCGTCATCGGCGTCACGATCAACCATGAGGACATGACCGACGACGAGCTGAGCAACGCGATCTCCGAGCATCATTCGCAACTCGGCCTTCCGGTCACAGACCCGCTGACACGCCCTTCGTCGGATCTGGTCGACATGGTGCTGACGGCCTTCCCCGCGCTCGCGGTGGTGGCCGACACGATTACCTCCGTGTGACGCTACGAATCGAGACCGATCTCGACAAAGTCGAGCAGAACACGCGGATACTGGTTGACCGGCTTGCCGGGGCGGGTATCAGGGTCACCGGAATCACCAAAGCCGTGTTGGGCTCGCCGGGAGTCGGCGCGGCGATGCTGCGCGGCGGCGCCGGCGGCCTCGGTGATTCCCGGGTGCCGAACCTGGCTCGGTTGGCTGGGCTCGACCGATCACCGCCACGCACGTTGATCCGCTCACCCATGGTCAGCCAAGTGGCACAGGTGATCGAAGTCGCCGACACCAGTCTGAACACGGAGGCTGTTGTCCTGGCGGCGCTCGATCAGGCTGCGTCCCAACAGAAGCGGATGCACGCCGTCGTGCTCATGGTCGAGTTGGGTGACCTACGCGAGGGTATCGCGCCCGGCGACTTGCACGAGGCGGTGCGGGCCGTCCTCGGTTACTCATCTCTCCGGCTCGCCGGGCTCGGCGCCAACCTCGCCTGTCAGAGTGGTGTCGTGCCCGACGACCGGAACATGGGGGTCCTCTCCGGGCTCGCGGACGACATCGAGGCACTGCATGGGATTTCGCTCGACGTGGTCTCAGGCGGCAACTCGGCGAATCTGAACTGGGCTCTGAACACCCACGACGTCGGCCGGATCGACGAGCTACGCCTCGGCGAAGCCATCCTTATCGGCGTCGATCCGCTCTACCGGACACCAATCCCGGGCCTGCACCCGGACGTTTTCACCCTGACCGCGGAGGTCATCGAGGTCGCCACGAAACCGGCTCAACCCTGGGGAGATCGTGCTCAGGCGGCCTTCGGGGAGGCGCCGGTCCGCACCGGCAGCGGGACCGTGCACCAGGCAATCCTGGCCCTCGGTCGCCAGGACGTGGACCCGGACGGTCTGCGGCCACCCGAGGGCATCACGATCCTCGGGATGAGTAGCGACCACCTGGTAGTCGACCTCGGCGACCACCCCGTCGCGATTGGCGACGAGATCGACTTCGGTGTCGCTTATGGCGCACTCGTGCGGGCGATGACCTCGCCCTACGTCACCAAGGTCGAGCACCTGGGCCGTTCCGCTTTACCCTGATCGTTATGGCTCGTCGCCGCAGTCCGTCGCGTCGGCAACAGCCGCTACGGCCGCTGCCGCTGCAACAACGCGTGGAGACCGGCTCCGACGGCTACGAATACATCGTCGTGCCGGTCGCGGGCTCGCGGGCCGTGAAGGTCTATCGGTGTCCGGGATGTGATCACGAGATCCGTTGCGGCATAGCCCATGTGGTGGTGTGGCCAGCTGATGCGGGCGATGATCGACGACATTGGCATACGCCCTGTTGGGGCAACCGCAATAACCGGGGTCCGACCCGGAAGTGGTCCTAAAAGCTTAGTGCGCTTCCGCGTTCGCGGCAGGCTCGACCAACTCGACCAGCACCCCGCCGGCGTCCTTGGGGTGGATGAAGTTGATCCGCGAGTTCGACGTGCCGCGTCGCGGTACCTCGTAGAGCAGCCGGACGCCCTGCTCACGCAGCCGCTCAGAGAGCGCGTCGATGTCGCTGGTCCGGTAGGCCAGCTGCTGCAGGCCGGGGCCGCGCTTGTCCAGGAATTTCGCGATCGTCGACGACTCGTCGATCGGGGCCATCAGCTGAATCTGGGCGCTGCCGACCGGGGCGCCGCGCACCGCAAGCATCGCCTCGACGATGCCCTGCTCCTCGTTGACCTCTTCGTGCAGCACGATCATCCCGAGCTTGTCGTGGTACCACTTCTTGGCCACTTCCAGGTCCGGGACCGCGACACCGACGTGGTCGATCGCCGTCACCAAGGCCGAGGCCAGGGCGGGGCGTGCCTCACAGGGGTCAGCGACGGATTCGGTGGTCATAACGTAACGGTAACCTGAGCGGAAACATCGTGCTGCGCCGACCGGAAGATCGGCCCCTCATACCCGCCCGGGAGGTAGTCATGACGACATCGGTGATCGTTGCTGGGGCTCGGACCCCGATCGGCCGGCTGATGGGTTCGCTGAAGGATTTCTCCGGTAGCGACCTGGGGGCCGTCGCCATCGCGGGGGCGCTGGAGAAGGCGCAGGTACCGGCGTCGCTGGTGCAGTACGTGATCATGGGCCAGGTTCTCACCGCGGGAGCCGGCCAGATGCCGGCTCGGCAGGCGGCGGTGGGCGCGGGTATCGGTTGGGACGTGCCGACGCTGACCATCAACAAGATGTGTCTGTCCGGAATCAACGCCATCGCCATGGCTGACCAGCTGATTCGCGCCGGCGAATTCGACGTGGTGGTGGCCGGCGGGCAGGAGTCCATGAGCAAGGCTCCGCACCTGCTGCTGGACAGCCGGTCGGGCTACAAGTACGGCGACGTGACGGTGCGCGACCATCTGGCCTACGACGGTCTGCACGACGTCTTCACCGACCAGCCGATGGGTGCCCTCACCGAGCAGCGCAACGACGAGGACAAGTTCACCCGCGCAGAGCAGGACGAGTTCGCGGCCGAATCGCACCGCAAGGCCGCCGCGGCGTGGAAGGACGGCGTTTTCGCCGACGAGGTGGTGCCGGTCAAGATCCCGCAGCGTAAGGGGGATCCGCTGGAGTTCACCGAGGACGAGGGCATCCGGGCCAACACCACCGCGGACTCGCTGGGCGGTCTCAAGCCGGCGTTCCGTTCCGGCGGCACCATCACCGCCGGCTCGTCGTCGCAGATCTCCGACGGTGCCGCCGCCGTGGTGGTGATGAGCAAGGCCAAGGCGCAGGAGCTGGGTCTGGACTGGCTCTGCGAGATCGGGGCGCACGGCGTCGTGGCCGGGCCGGATTCGACCCTGCAGTCCCAGCCGGCCAACGCGATCAAGAAGGCCATCGCCCGCGAGGGCATCACGGTCGACCAACTCGACGTGCTGGAGATCAACGAGGCGTTCGCGGCGGTCTCGCTGGCCTCGACCCGGGAACTCGGCGTGAACCCCGACGTCGTCAACGTGCACGGTGGCGCGATCGCCGTGGGCCACCCGATCGGGATGTCCGGGGCACGCATCACGCTGCACGCCGCCCTCGAGCTCAAGCGGCGTGGTTCGGGCTACGCGGTGGCCGCGCTCTGCGGGGCCGGTGGCCAGGGCGACGCACTCATCCTTCGCGCGGGGTAGCGCCTCCCTACGGTTGCGTAGGTTGCTGGCCCGCTCGTTTCCGCGCCGCAACGCCCCAGTGTGATCTTGGTCATAGTGGGATGGTCGGGCGGGAAAACGGCCGTCGGCGGCGCCGGGATGGCGGCGTGACAGACTTGACTGCGTGACGCGTCCTCGACCCCCCATCGGCCCGGCCTTGGCCGGAGCAGTGGACCTGTCCGGCCTCAAGAAGCCGGCACAATCCGGCGGTGCCGCCGGTAACGCCCCGGCCCCGCCGGGCGCCACCGAGATCACCGAGGCCAACTTCGAAGACGAGGTGCTGGTCCGGTCCAACCAAGTGCCGGTGGTGGTGCTGCTGTGGTCGCCGCGCAGTGAGGCCTGCATTCAGCTGGCCGATTCCCTCGCCGCGCTGGCCCAGGAGGACAACGCCGAGGGTGCGCCCAAGTGGTCGCTGGCGACGGTCAATGTCGACGTCGCCCCGCGGGTGGCGCAGGTGTTCGGCGTGGACGCGGTGCCGACCGTGATCGCGCTGGCCGCCGGCCAACCGATCACCAGCTTTCAGGGGCCCCAGCCGCCCGACCAGCTGCGGCGGTGGGTGGACTCGCTGGTGTCGGCCACCGCGGGCAAGCTTGCCGGCGGCGGTGACGCTGAGCAGCCCGAGCAGGTGGACCCAGTACTGGCGCAAGCCCGCGACCAACTCGACGCCGGTGACTTTCCCGCGGCGCGCGCCTCCTATCAGGCGTTGCTGGAGACCGACCCCAACCACGTCGAGGCCAAGGGGGCGCTGCGTCAGCTCAACTTCCTGGAACGCGCGACCGGTCGGCAACCCGATGCGCCGGCGCAGGCCGACGCCGATCCGGGCAACGTCGAGGCCGCCTTCGCCGCGGCCGACGTGCAGATCCTCAACCAGGACGTCACTGCGGCGTTCGACCGGCTGATCGCATTGGTGCGACGGACCGCCGGTGACGAGCGGACCGCGGTGCGGAGCCGGCTGGTGGAGCTGTTCGAGCTGTTCGATCCCGCCGACCCGGAGGTCGTCGCCGGCCGGCGCAGCCTGGCCAACGCGCTGTACTGACCCGGTGGGCCCCCGCTACTCGGGCGCCAGCCACACGGCCGATAGGGCCGGCAGCACCAGCACCGCGGAGGCCGGACGGCCATGCCACGGATCGTCGGTGGCCAAGACCCCGCCCAGATTGCCCGCACCATAACCGCGGTAGCCGACCGCATCGGTGTTGAGCACCTCACGCCAGCGGCCGGCCCGGGGCAGCCCCAGGTGGTAATCGGCGTGGGTGACGCCGGCGAAATTGAACACACAGGCCAGCACTGACCCGTCGGTGCCGTAGCGCAGGAAGCTCAGCACGTTGTTGGCCGAGTCGTTGGCATCGATCCAGGAGTAGCCCCGCGGGTCGGCGTCCTGGGTCCACAAGGCGGGCAGCGCGCGGTAGTGGGCGTTGAGGTCGCTGACCAGGCGCAGGATGCCGGGGGAGTAGCCGTCGGGCTCACTTTGGGGGTCGAGCTGGAACCAGTCGACGCCGCGTTCGTTGCACCACTCAGCGCGCTGGCCGAATTCCTGGCCCATGAACAGCAATTGCTTGCCGGGATGCGCCCACTGGTAGGCCAGCAGTGCGCGCAGGCCGGCAGCCTTGTGGTGGGCCTCTTGATGGCCGAAGCCGGGCATCCTGGACCACAGGGTGCCCTTGCCGTGCACCACCTCGTCGTGGCTGACCGGCAGCACGTAGTTCTCGCTGAACGCGTACAGCATCGAGAACGTCATGTTGTGGTGGTGGTAGCTGCGGTGCACCGGATCGTGGCCGAGGTAGGCCAGGGTGTCATGCATCCAGCCCATGTTCCATTTCATCGAAAATCCCAGTCCGCCAAGGCTGGTGTCCCGGGTGACTCCCGGCCAGGAGGTGGACTCCTCGGCGATGGTCACGATGCCCGGCGCGATCCGGTGGGTGGTCGCGTTCAACTCCTGCAGGAACTGCACCGCCTCCAGGTTCTCGCGGCCGCCGTGGATGTTGGGGGTCCACCCGCCGTGCGGGCGCGAATAGTCCAGGTAGAGCATCGACGCGACGGCGTCCACCCGCAGCCCGTCCACGTGGAACTCGGTCAGCCAATACAGCGCATTGGCGACCAGGAAGTTGCGAACCTCTGGGCGGCCGAAGTCGAAGACGTAGGTGCCCCAGTCGAGTTGCTCACCGCGGCGCGGATCGGAGTGCTCATAGAGCGGAGTCCCGTCGAATCGGCCCAGTGCCCAGTCATCCTTGGGGAAGTGCGCCGGCACCCAGTCCACGATGACGCCGATACCGGCACCGTGCAGCGCGTCGACCAGCGCCCGGAAGTCGTCGGGGGTGCCGAACCGCGCGGTCGGCGCGTAGTACGACGTCACCTGGTATCCCCACGACCCGCCGAACGGATGCTCCGCTATCGGCAGCAGCTCGACATGGGTGAAGCCTTGCTGGACAACATATTCGGTGAGTTCGATCGCCAGCTGGCGGTAGGTGAGCCCCGGACGCCACGAGCCCAGATGGACTTCGTAGGTGCTCATCGGCTCGCTGACCGGGTCGCGCGTGGCGCGTTGTGCCATCCAGTCGGCGTCGTTCCAGGTGTAGTCGCTGACCGTCACCATCGATGCGGTGCGCGGCGGTACCTCGGTGGCGTAGGCGAACGGATCGGCCCGCTCGGTGACGGCGCCGTCGGCACCGTGGACGCGGAACTTGTAGAGGCCGGCGGTGGGGAAGTCGGGCCAGAACACTTCCCAGATGCCGGAGGAGCCCAACGACCTCAGCGGGGTGTCGTCACCGGCCCAGCCGTTGAAATCACCGATCAGACTCACCCCGGTGGCGTTGGGCGCCCACACCGCGAAGGACACGCCGGACACCTCGCCGTCGGGTGTGGTGAAGCTGCGGTGCTGAGCCCCCATCACCTCCCAGAGACGTTCGTGGCGTCCCTCGGCGAACAGATAGAGGTCGAACTCACCCAGGGTTGGTGCAAACCGGTACCCGTCGGCGACCGTTTGCACGCCGGTGGGCTCGGCGAACTCAGCTGTGTCCGGGTAGTGCACCTCGAGCCGGTAGTCGATGAGTCCGGTGAACGGCAGGGCCGCCGCGAACAACCCGGAGCCCAGATCGCGCATGGGGAAGCGTTCGGTACCGACGAGCAGCACTACGCGCCGAGCGCGCGGGCGCAGCGTCCGGACGACGGTGGTCTTGCCATATTCGTGAGCGCCCAGGACGGAGTGCGGATCGTGGTGTTCACCGTCGCGCAGCCGGGCCAGATCGGCAGGATGGGGTGCCAGGTGTCGGGTCATCGTGCTCATCAGCGGCGCAGCTGCTCGATGCGGGCACCGGCATTGATCGGCGGCATGGTGACGATGTGAGCGACCGCTCGTGCCGGGTCCAGCCGCACGTAATTGTCCTGGCCCCAGTTGTAGTCCTCGCCGCTGATCTGGTCACGCACCCAGAAGCGTTGGTAATCAGGCATTCCCAGTGCCCACATGTCCAGGTGCAGTGTCGCCTGCTCGGCGCCGAACGGATTCAGTGTGACGACCACCAGCACGGTGTCACCGGTAGCCGGGTCGAACTTGCTGTAGGCCAGCAACGCGTCATTGTCGACATGATGGAAGTGCACGGTGCGCAGCTGGTTGAAAGCCGGATGCAGGCGTCGAATCTCGTTGAGCCGGGCGATGAACGGCTCCAGGGAGCGTCCTTCGGCTACAGCGCCGGCGAAGTCGCGGGGCCGAAGCTCGTACTTCTCCGAATCGAGGTACTCCTCGCTGCCCTCGTGCACTGCACGGTCCTCGAACAACTCGAATCCGGAGTACACGCCCCACGCCGGGCCCAGCGTCGCCGCCAGTACCGCACGAATGGCGAACATCCCGGGGCCGCCGTGCTGCAGGCTGGCGTGCAGGATGTCGGGGGTGTTGACGAACAGATTCGGCCGGCGGAAGTCGGCGAGCTCGGCGATCTGCCGGCCGAACTCGGTGAGCTCGGACTTCGTTGTCCGCCAGGTGAAGTACGAATAGGACTGGGTGAATCCCAGCTTGGCCAGTCCGTACTGGCGCGCCGGTGGGGTGAAAGCCTCGGACAGAAACAGCACATCCGGGTCGATGTTCTTGACCGCGCCGATCAACCAGAGCCAGAAGTCCGGGGGCTTGGTGTGCGGGTTGTCGACCCGAAAGATCTTCACCCCGTGGTCCATCCAGAACCGGACCACCCGCAGTACCTCCGCGTACAGGCCGGCCGGATCGTTGTCGAAGTTCAGCGGGTAGATGTCCTGGTACTTCTTCGGTGGGTTTTCCGCGTAGGCGATGGTGCCGTCAGGTAGCTCGGTGAACCATTCCCGATGCCGGGTGGCCCAGGGGTGATCCGGTGCGCACTGCAGCGCCAGGTCCAGCGCGACCTCCAGGTCGAGCCGGTGCGCCGCCGCGACGAAGGCGTCGAAGTCGCCGATGTCGCCCAGTTCCGGATGCACCGCATCGTGGCCGCCCTCGGCGCTGCCGATGGCCCACGGTGAACCCACATCACCGGGTTCGGCGGTCGCGGAGTTGTTGCGGCCCTTGCGGTGTACTCGGCCGATGGGGTGGACCGGTGGCAGGTACACCACGTCGAAACCCATCTCCGCGATCCGGGGCAGCGCCGCGGCCGCCGTGGCGAACGTGCCGTGCACGGGCCGGCCCTCGGCATCCCAGCCACCGGTAGAGCGCGGGAACATCTCGTACCATGCGCCGCGGCGCGCCAACGGCCGATCCACCCAGACCTGATACTCGACGCTGGGGGTGACTAGGTCACGCAGTGGATAACGGGCCAGCAGCTCGTCGAGTTCGGCAGACAGCGCCGGCGCCGCCCGCGACACCGGATCGCCTGGGGCACGCAACGCGGCGGCCGCCGCCAGCACCGGTTCACGCCGTGCGGATGGCACTCCGGCTGCGGCGCGGTCGAACAACGCGGCGCCGAGCAACAGATCATTGGACAGCTCGGCCGCGGCCTGGCCGGCGTCGAGCTTGGCGGTCACCGCGTGCCGCCAGCTCTGCAGCGGATCCCCCCAGCCCTCGACGCGGAAAGTCCACAAGCCGACGGCGTCGGGAGTGAAGGCGCCGTGAAACACGTAGGCGTCGAACCCGGTGTGCATGGGCAGCTGCAGTGCCGAGCCGGTCGAGGCCGCGGGCGGGGGATCGCCGGGCAGCGGGTAGCGGAGCCCCACGTAGCGCACCGCCAACGTCGCCGCGACGGCCTCGTGGCCTTCACGCCAGACCGTGGCCTTGACCGGCACGGTCTCACCGACCACGGCCTTGGCCGGGTAACGGCCGCAGGAGACGACCGGTTCGACATCGTCGACCTCGACTCGGCCAGCCACCGCACTCCGTTCGTCGTCGGGCTCTATGTGCCCACGTTAACCGTCCGGCGACGCCGACCGGAACCGAGCGAGGTGTTCACAACCGAATCTCGGCAGCCTCAGCTTCGGTAAGGTGGCGACAGTGAAGGCCCTCCGCCGGTTCACCGTTCGCGCCCACCTGCCCCAGAGACTGCTGGCACTCGAGCAGCTGTCGATGAACCTGCGCTGGTCGTGGGAGCAGCCGACTCAGGAATTGTTCGCCGCCATCGACCCCGAATTGTGGGACGGGTGTGGGCGTGACCCGGTAGCGCTGCTGGGAGCGGTCAGCCCCGCGCGGCTCGAGGAGCTGTCCGCCGATCAGGAGTTCACCGGCCGGCTTGACGCGCTGTCTGCCGACCTCACGGCGTACTTGACCAGGCCGAGGTGGTACCAGCACCAGCAGGACGGCGGGGCGGCGCTGCCGGCGGCGATCGCTTACTTCTCGATGGAATTCGGTGTCGCCGAAGCTCTGCCCAACTACTCGGGCGGCCTGGGGATCTTGGCCGGGGATCACCTCAAGTCGGCGTCGGACCTGGGCGTGCCGTTGATTGCGGTGGGGCTGTACTACCGGTCCGGGTATTTCCGTCAAGCGCTGACCGCCGACGGCTGGCAGCGCGAGACCTATCCGGCACTGGACCCGCAGGGGCTGCCGTTGCGGCTGCTGGTCGATACCGACGGCAGACCGGTGCTGATCGACGTGGCATTGCCGGGTGCCGGTCGGCTGCGGGCCCGGATCTGGGTGGCACAGGTCGGCCGAGTGCCGTTGCTGCTGCTCGATTCCGACATCGGCGAGAACCCGCACCAGCTGCGCGGAATCACCGACCGGTTGTACGGCGGCGACCAGGAGCACCGGATCCGGCAGGAGATCCTGGCTGGCATCGGCGGCGTGCGGGCGATCCGCGAATTCACCCGTTTGCAGGGCATGCCCGATCCCGAGGTCTTTCACATGAACGAGGGGCATGCGGGGTTCCTCGGCGTCGAACGCATCCGTGAGCTGATCGCCGAACAGGGCCTGGATTTCGACACCGCGCTGGCTGTGGTCCGTTCGGCGACCGTGTTCACCACCCACACCCCGGTTCCGGCCGGAATCGACCGATTCCCCGCCGACCTGGTGCGCCGGTACTTCGACGACAGCGTTGACGCCCTGGTCGCCGGCGTGCCCACCGAGCGGATCATGGAACTGGGCGTGGAACACGATCCCGCCATGTTCAACATGGCCCATATGGGCCTGCGGCTGGCGCAGCGCGCCAACGGCGTCTCGCGGCTGCACGGCCGGGTCAGCCGGGTCATGTTCAACGACCTGTGGCCCGGGTTCGACGGCGACGAAGTGCCGATCGGCTCGATCACCAACGGGGTGCACGCGCCGAGTTGGGCTGCGCCGCCGTGGCTGCAGCTCAGTCGCGACGTGGCTGCTCCCGACTCGTTCAGCGAGCCGGCGGCCTGGCAGCGTCTTCAGCAGGTCGATCCGGTGTCGCTGTGGTCCATCCGCTCGCAGCTGCGGGCGCTGCTCGTCGACGAGGTCCGGTTGCGGCTGTTGCAGTCGGGGCTGGAACGCGGCTCCTCGGAAGCCGAGTTGGGCTGGATCGCCACGGCATTCGACCCAGACGTGTTGACCATCGGCTTCGCCCGCCGGGTGCCGACGTACAAGCGGTTGACGCTGATGCTGCGTGATCCCGACCGACTGGAGCAACTGCTGCTCGATGAGCAGCGCCCCGTCCAGCTGATCGTTGCAGGCAAGTCCCATCCGGCCGACAACGACGGTAAGGCGCTGATTCAGCAGGTGGTGCGGTTCGCCGACCGCCCGGAGGTGCGGCACCGCATCGCATTCCTGCCCGACTATGACATGTCGATGGCGCGGCGCCTCTACTCCGGATGCGATGTCTGGCTGAACAATCCGCTGCGCCCGTTGGAGGCCTGTGGTACCTCGGGAATGAAGAGCGCGCTCAACGGCGGGCTGAACCTGTCGATTCGCGACGGCTGGTGGGACGAGTGGTTCGACGGCCAGAACGGCTGGGCGATTCCCACCGCGGACGGCGTCGCCGACGAGAATCGGCGTGACGATCTGGAAGCCGCGGCGCTCTACGACCTGCTGGCGTCATCGGTGGTACCGAGGTTCTATGAACGCGACGACCGGGGCGTGCCGCCGCGATGGATGGAGATGGTGCACCACACGCTGCAGACGCTGGGACCGAAGGTGCTGGCGTCGCGGATGGTGCACGACTACGTGGAGCAGTGTTATGCCCCGGCCGCTCAGTCGGTGCGGCGCACCTGCGAGCCGATCGACGGCGTGCCCTACGGTGCGGCGCGTCAGCTGGCCGACTACCGGCGCCGAGCCGAAGCGGCCTGGCCGCACATCCAGATCACCGACGTCGACAGCACCGGGTTGCCCGACGCGCCCTGGTTGGGGTCGGAGCTGACGCTGACCGCCTCAGTGCGGCTGGCCGGGCTGCGGCCGGACGAGGTGGTGGTGCAGGCGGTGCTGGGCCGGGTGGATTCCGGTGACACCCTGCTGGAGCCGGTCACGGTGGCAATGTCGCACGCTCACACCGACACTGACGGCACGGAAGTGTTCTCCACGACCAGCCGGCTACCGGTCGCCGGATCGGTGGGCTACACCGTGCGGGTGCTGCCGTGCCATCCGTTGCTGTCCGGTGACGCCGAGCTGGGATTGGTCACGTTGGCCTGAGTGCGCGAACCGACGAAGCGCATGCCGCGTCACGGGAAGCGGGCCAGGCAGCGATCGAAATCGCCGAGCACCCCGGTGCGGTAGGCATCGATGCGAGAGAACCCGGCCGGCACCGATTCGCCGTTGATGTCGCCGGCGGCCAGGCCGTTGGTCAGCAGCCCGGCGACCGCTTCGTCCAGATCGCCCGCCGTCAAGGCGATCCTGCCGCCGTTGGAGGTGGTGACGCCCTGGGACAACCGGGTGGTGGCCACCCCCGTGAGGCACGCGGTGCGCAGTGCGGCCGCGGCATTGTCGAGCACCAGGCCGCCGTGCTCGATCTGAACGCGCTGCAGGTACCGCGAGATCAGCGCCGAATAGGCAGTGTTGTCGCCGGTCAGCGTCGCCAACTTCTGGTCCTTGCTGGGGGTGCCCATAGTCTGCAGGGCCGGCAGGTCGACCGCGATGGTGTTGGTCGCCGGGCAATACGAGGCCGGCGGGCTGGGGCGGGCGTCCGAGCACGACGATGCCGCCGCGGTGTCGAAGGTGAGTTTCGGTGGCTGGGCCGGGGTGAACGCAATGTTCATCGCGTCGAGAACCAGCTGCACCGATTCCTCACTGACCGGCACCTCGCCGGTCTCGTCCTGTTGCAGCTGAACGGGCAATTCGCCGCGCCGCCGCTCGATCTCCTTGGCATCGATGGCCTGGCATGACCCGGCGCCGTCGGTGAACCCGAACTGGAACGCTGAGATCCGTTCGAAGGCCGACCCATGCTCGTTGTTGCCGATCGTCTCGTCGGGGCCGAGCAACGGATCGCGCAGCGCCAACATCGCGGCCAACACGCTGTTGAGCCCGTCGCCGGTGCTCAGCGTGAACCGGGGGGAATCGCCCTGGGCCACCCAGCGCAGGTAGACACCGGCTAGGCAGTCGGCCTGTTGCTCGGCCACCAGTGTCGGGGTCTGGCGCCGCTTGGTGATGCCGGCGGTCCGGGCGATCGCGTGGCCGTACTCGTGGGCGAGCACCATGGTGATGGCCATGTCGCCATAGGCGCTGCGCAGCGCGGGCAGCAGCAGCCGGCGATCCCAGCCGATGGTGTTGTCCAGATAGCAGTAGGCGGCATTGACCAGCAGGAAAGTCCTACTGTCACAGAACTTTCCGCGTAGTTGCGCCGGATCCCAGGACAGCAGGGATTTCGCCGGCTTGAACTCACCGTCGAAGGTGTTGGGATAGGTCGTGGTCCAAAACGCCTCGAGGTCGCTGACCGACTGGGCGGCCAGCTGATCGATCCGCCCGCCGTCGGTCCCGTTGACCTCCCGGGTCGGCGGCGGCGCGTCAGGGCGCAGCCCGGTGGGCCCGTCGACGGCCTGCAGGCCGCCCACCCGGAACGGGTCCGCGAACACCGACACGGGTTGTCCGTCGAGCATGCGGGCGCACCCGCTCAGCAACAACACCAGCGTGCAGGCAGTGACGAGCACACGGTGGTTGGCAAGGCGCATGGGGTACCACGATAGTGCGCTCAGGCGCCGCGCAGCCGCTGTAGCGCCAGCTGCACCTTGGCGGTGTCGGTGGTGCCCCAGAACGGCGGCAGTGAGGCCCGCAGGTAACCGGCGTAACGGGCGGTGGCCATCCGGGAGTCGAGTACCGCCACCACGCCCCGGTCGTCGTTCCCGCGCAGCAGCCGGCCGGCGCCCTGGGCCAGCAGCAGCGCCGCGTGGTTGGCGGCCACCGCCATGAAGCCGTTGCCGCCGCGCGCGGTGATGGCGCGCTGCCGAGCGGTCAGCAGCGGATCATCGGGCCGCGGGAACGGGATGCGGTCGATGAGGACCAGCGACAGCGACGGTCCCGGTACGTCAACGCCCTGCCACAGCGACAGCGTGCCGAACAACGAAGTCTCGGCGTCATCGGCGAACTGCTCGACCAGCGCGCCGGTGGTGTCCTCGCCCTGGCACAGCACCGGGGTGTCGAGGCGCTCGCGCATCGCTTCGGCAGCGGCACGTGCCGCCCGCATCGACGAGAACAGGCCCAGGGTTCGGCCACCGGCCGCGGTGATCAGCGCGGTGATCTCGTCGAGTTGTTCGGCGGTGCCGGTGCCGTCGCGTCCGGGTGGCGGCAGGTGCGCGGCGACGTAGAGGATGCCCGCCTTGGCGTGCGCAAACGGCGAGCCGACATCAAGTCCTCGCCAGCGCGCGGCCTGGGGATCCTCGCCGCGCCGCAGACCCCAGTCGCCGGCCATCGCGTCGAAGGAGCCGCCAACCGTTAGCGTCGCCGAGGTCAGCACCGTCGTCGCGCGGGCGAACAGTCGCTCGCGCAGCAGGCCCGCCACCGACAGCGGTGCCACCCGCAACACCGCCCGCACCGAGCCCCGGTTGTCTTCGTGGCTGAGCCAGACCACGTCGTAGCGGTCGGGGATGGCCGGCTCGAACGAGGTCAGGATCCGGGCCGCGGTATCGGCGATCTCGGTCAACGCGGCGACGGATTCCTTGCGCGCGGCCGCGGCCTTGGGATCGGCGGGTGCGGTGTCGATGGCCGCGCGGGCCGCGCCGGCGGCATCGCGCAGGGCGGCCAGATAGGTGGCCAGCTCGTCGTCGAGGTGATCCATTCGGCCGGGGGTGCCGTCGTGAATCGCCGAGCCGAACGTCAGCGATGCGGCGTCGAGACGCTGAACCAGCTCGGGGGAGACCAGCCGGCCGACGCGGCGCACCGCGACGCTGAGCATGGTCGCGCTCAACTCGGCGGTGGCCACCGAGGTCACCCGGTCGGCGAGCTCGTGTGCCTCGTCGATCACCAGCAGGTGATGCTCGGGCAGCACGGTGGTGTCGGAGATGGCGTCGATGGCCAACAGCGCATGGTTGGTGACGACGACGTCGGCCTCGGCGGCGACGGCGCGGGCCCGCTCGGCGAAGCAGTCCGTGCCGTATTCGCAGCGCACGGCGCCCACGCACTCCCGCGCCGAGACGCTGACTTGGGACCAGGACCGTTCCGGTACACCGGGTTTGAGGTCGTCACGGTCGCCGGTGTCGGTGTCTTCAGCCCACGCGGTGAGTCGCTGCACGTCGCGGCCCAGGGCACTTGCTGCGAAGGGATCGAACAGCTCGGCCTGCGGCTCGTTGTCCGACTCTTCGGCTATGCCGCTGTGGACCTTGTTCAGGCACAGATAATTCCGACGGCCTTTGAGCAGTGCGAAGGTCGGACGCCGGGGCAACACCTTTTCCAGGGCACCGGCCAGACGCGGCAGGTCACGGTCGACGAGCTGGCGCTGCAGGGCGATGGTCGCGGTCGACACCACGACCGGGTCTTCGTCGGCCAGCGCCCGCGCGATCGCCGGAACCAGGTAGGCCAGCGACTTGCCAGTACCGGTGCCGGCCTGCACCGCCAGATGCTCGCCGGTGTCGAAGCAGCGCGCCACCGCCTCGGCCATGCGGACCTGGCCCTCGCGTTCGCTGCCGCCCAGTGCGGCTACCGCGGCGGCGAGCAGCTCGGATACGGACGGGTCAGCCATGGTGTGCACACGGTAGCCCGCTTTGCGATCTGCACGCTCATCCGTCAGGCCGTGGCGGCGGACCGGGCCACCAGATAGGTTCCGTGCCCTTCGATGACCAAGCCGTCGTGGGCGAAACGCAGGACCTCGTTGACGAGTCCGCCGTTCTGGTTGCGGTAGTTGATGACGATGGTGTCGATACCGCGGTATACGTCTTCGACGACGAAATGCAGATCCGGCATGCGCTGCAGAGCGCCGGACCAATAGTGCCGCAACGCGGCCTTGCCGCGGATCACCCCGGCCGTCTCGGGATACATCTGCGCAGCTACCGGGGAGGTGAACACCACGTGGTCGTGAAAGTGCGCCAGCACCGCGTCCACGTCGTGGTTATTCCAGTCCCGCGCCCAGTCCTGGCTGAACGTCGCGGCATCGATATCCATACCCGTGCACGGTAGCGACACCGGCGTCGGCGCCCCACCCATTTTCCCGCCGTGGGCCGCTACCCTGAGGCGATGAGCAGCCAGCGATTGCCAGGCGGCGCAGTGCATGAACTTCCCGATGACCTGCGTGACGGGCTGACCGTCAGTGCCGCGGCATTGGCTGCGTGGCTGGACATTACGCCCTTGGCGCGCAACGAGTTCATCTGCTGGGTCGAGGACGCCAAGCAGCAGGCGACCCGTGAGCGCCGGATTCGCCGCACGCGTGAGGAGCTCGAAGAAGGCATGCGCCGCCCGTGCTGCTGGCCCGGGTGCAAGCACCGGGAACGCAACGGCAAGTAGCACGGCGCTCAGTCACCACCGGGCACCAGCCGCGTCGGGATCGCCGGTTCGCCGTGCGCGAGTTTGAGCCCCTCCCACGGCAGGCTGTGCAGCCCGGCCACCACGCGCTCGCGCGCCGCGGCCAGCGCCGTCGCCCCGGTCTCGGTCAGCACGTCACCGCCACGCACCAGCGGAACGGTCAATGTCCGGGCCCGCGCGTCCGCTGCCGGTGGGTGACCGGCCGGGTAGACGACCTCGTCGGTGACGATGCCGCTTTCGCGGGCGATCCGCAGCGCCTGTTTGAGACCGCCCTGCGACTCTTTGCCGGTGCTGCGCTTGTGCACGGGCTTGCCGTCCACCTCGACCAGTTTGTAGACGAACCCGGCCGCGGGCACTCCTGAGCCGGTCACCAAGGCGGTGCCGACGCCGTAGCTGTCCACCGGCGCGGCCCGCAGCGCCGCGATGCCGTATTCGTCGAGGTCACCGGAGACCACGACCTTGGTGCCGGTGGCACCCAGCCGGTCCAGCTGGTCACGGACCTGATGGGCCAACACCGCCAACTCCCCGGAGTCGATGCGGACCGCGCCGAGTCCCGGTCCGGCCGCCGCGACGGCGTTGGCCACCCCGGTGGTGACGTCATAGGTGTCCACCAGCAGCGTGGTGTCGACGCCTTGGGCGGCGACCTGGGCGCGGAACGCCGCCAACTCGCCGTCGGCGCCGGTATGCAGCAGGGTGAAGGCATGTGCGCTGGTGCCCAACACCGGCACACCGAAGCGGCGGTGCGCCTCCAGGTTGGAGGTTCCGGCAAACCCCGCCAGGTAGGCGGCCCGGGCCGCGGCCACGGCGGCTTGCTCGTGAGTGCGGCGTGAGCCCATTTCGATCAGTGGTCGGCCGCCGGCCGCGTTGACCATGCGAGCGGCCGCCGAGGCGATCGCGGTGTCGTGGTTGAAGATCGACAGCAACAGTGTCTCCAGCACGACGCACTCAGCGAAGCTGCCCTGCACGCTGAGCACCGGAGACCCGGCGAAATACAGCTCGCCTTCGGGATAGCCGTCGATGTCGCCGCGGAAGCGGAAATCCGCCAGGAAATTCACAGTCGCGCGATCCAGGAACCCCGAGAGCAGATCCAGCGCGGCGTCGTCGAAGGTGAACTCGGCCAGGGCCTGCAGAAAGCGGTCAGTGCCGGCGACCACCCCGTAGCGGCGCGCCTCGGGCAGGCGGCGGGTGAACATCTCAAAGCCGGCCCGCCGACCGGCCGTGCCGTCGCGCAGCGCCGCGGCGAGCATGGTCAGCTCGTACTTGTCGGTGAGCAGCCCGCCGCACCGGGCCGGAGAGTTCACCCATCAACCGTATCGGCTGGACTGCACCCCACCTCGGCTCGGTATCCTGACCAGTATGGCCACGTCAGCACCGACGTCCGCCCCGGTGAAACCGCAGGGCACCGGACAGCGGCACGCCGACCCGGTCGAGGAGACGGCGTCCCCCTGGGTGACCATCGTCTGGGACGACCCGGTCAACCTGATGACCTATGTGACCTACATCTTCCAGAAGCTGTTCGGCTACAGCGAGCAGCACGCGACCAAGCTGATGCTGCAGGTGCACCACGAGGGCAAGGCCGTGGTGTCGGCGGGAAGCCGTGAGTCGATGGAGGTCGACGTGTCCAAGCTGCATGCCGCCGGGTTGTGGGCGACCCTGCAGCAGGACCGCTGAGACTCAACCGAAGGGAACCGGACTTCACCGTGCAGAAATGGAAGCGGGTAGAGACCGACGACGGGCCCCGCTTCCGGTCTGCGCTGGCCCTTCATGAGGCCGCGCTGCTCCGGAACCTGGTGGGCTCGATCGTCGGGATGCTCGACGCACGGGAGTCTTCTTCTCCACCAGACGAACTTGAACAGATCACCGGGATACGAACCGGCAACACCCGAACGCCCGAAGACGCCACGACACGCCGGCTGCTGCCGGATTTCTACCGCGCCGAAGGCGGTGAGGACGGCTCGGGCGTCGACGCGGGCGGCCTGAACGCAGCGCTGCGCAGTCTGCACGAACCGGGGATCATCGACGCCAAACGTGGCGCGGCACAACAAGTGCTGGCCACCGTTCCCGAACAGGGCGGCCGTTTCGAGTTGACCGAAGAGCAGGCCAACGCCTGGATCGCCGCGGTCAACGACATCCGCCTCGCGCTGGGCGCCGTGCTCAAGATCGGCCCCGATGGCCCCGATCAGCTGGCGGCGGGTGATCCAATGGCTGGTCAGCTCAACGTGTATCAGTGGCTCACCGTGCTGCAGGAATTCCTGGTGGTCGCCCTGATGGGAAGGTCCAGGCGATGACAGGGATGGGTTCGATCACCGACGTCGCCGGCATCCGGGTGGGCCACCACCAGCGGATCGATCCGGACGCGACCCTGGGCTCGGGCTGGGCCACCGGCGTCACCGTCGTTCTGGCACCACCCGGGACGGTCGGTGCCGTCGACGGTCGCGGTGGGGCACCGGGCACCCGCGAGACCGACCTGCTGGACCCGGCCAACAGCGTGCGCTGGGTGGACGCGGTGGTGCTCTCCGGCGGCAGTGCTTACGGACTGGCCACCGCCGACGGCGTGATGACCTGGTTGGAGGAGCAGGGCCGCGGCGTAGCGCTGGACGGCGGCGTCGTACCGATCGTGCCGGCCGCGGTCATCTTCGACCTGCCGGTCGGCGGCTGGGATCGACGGCCCACCGCCGAATTCGGCTACGCCGCCGCGGACGCGGCCGCCGGACCCGACGGCGAACATCCTGCGTCGGGCAGCGTCGGCGCCGGAGCGGGGGCGCGCGCCGGGGTCTTCAAGGGTGGCGTGGGCACCGCGTCGATGACGCTCGAACTCGGGGACGACGTGGTCACCGTGGGGGCGATCGTGGTGGTGAACCCCACCGGCGAACTCATCGACCCCACCACCGGTCTGCCTTGGTCGACGCTGCTCATCGAAGAATTCGGTCTGACGGCGCCGCCGTCCGAACAGTTGGCGATCCTCGCCGGGCTGGAGCCTAAAACCCTGGCGCTCAACACCACCATCGCCGTGGTGGCCACCGACGCCGCGCTCAGCCCGGCCGGCTGCCGCCGGGTGGCGATCGCCGCGCAGGACGGGCTGGCCCGCACCATCCGGCCCTCGCACACTCCGGTGGATGGCGACACGGTGTTCGCCTTGTCGACCGGGACCGTCGAGGTTGCGCCGCTGCCGGGAACACCGGCTGCGATGTCCCCGGAGACGGGCTTGGTTGCGGCGGTCGGCGCCGCGGCGGCGGACACTCTAGCCCGGGCGGTGCTGTCGGGGTTGCTGTGTGCCGATCCGGTGGCCGGAATCCCGACCTACCGGGGCACCGTGCCCGGCGCATTCGCCGACCGGCCCGGTGACCGGTCGGGAAGGCCGTGAGATGGGCATGACTCCCCGCGGTGCGGCAGCACCGGCACCGCCGCCCGAGGAGAAATCCCTCTGGCGCACCGGCGGGGCCACCATCATCGCGTTCGTCGGGCTGCTCTACCTGGTCGAAGCCGTGGATCAGGTCGGCGGACACCGGTTGGACCACAACGGCATCCGGCCGCTGGAAACCGACGGCCTGTGGGGAGTGCTGTTCGCCCCGCTGTTGCACGCGAACTGGGCGCATCTGCTGGCCAACACCGGCCCCGCGCTGGTGCTGGGCTTCTTGTTGACGTTGACCGGGCTGTCCCGGTTTGTGCTGGCCACCGCGATCATCTGGATTGTCGGGGGACTGGGGACGTGGCTGATCGGCAACGTCGGGTCATCGTGCGGGCCGACGGACCACATCGGCGCCTCCGGCCTGATCTTCGGCTGGCTGGCCTTCCTGGTGGTGTTCGGGTGGTTCACCCGGCGGATCTGGCAGATCCTGGTCGGGCTCGTGGTGCTGTTCCTCTACGGCGGAATTCTGTGGGGAGCGGTGCCGGTACTCAACGTCTGCGGCGGGGTGTCCTGGCAGGGCCACCTGTGCGGGGCGCTCGCCGGCGTGTTGGCCGCCTATTGGCTGGCGGGTCCAGAACGTAAGGCCCGGAAACTTCGGCGGGGGGCAGCTGCGTGAGCCCGATCGGAATCTTCGACTCCGGCGTCGGCGGGTTGACCGTAGCCCGATCGATCATCGACCAGTTGCCCGACGAGGACATCATCTACGTCGGCGACACCGGCAACGGACCCTACGGCCCGCTGAGCATCCCCGAGGTCCGCGCTCACGCCCTGGCCATCGGGGACGACCTGGTCGCGCGCGGCATCAAGGCGTTGGTGATCGCCTGCAACACCGCATCGGCGGCGTGCCTGCGTGATGCGCGGGAACGCTACGACGTACCGGTCATCGAGGTGATCCTGCCGGCGGTGCGCCGGGCGGTAGCAACCACCCGCAACGGCCGCATCGGAGTGATCGGGACCCAGGCGACCATCGCCAGTCACGCCTACCAGGATGCGTTCGCCGCCGCCCGTGACACCGAGATCACCGCGGTGGCCTGCCCGCGCTTTGTCGACTTCGTCGAACGCGGGATCACCAGTGGCCGGCAGGTGTTGGGACTGGCCGAGGGGTATCTGGAGCCGCTGCAACGTGCCGGGGTCGACACCCTGGTGTTGGGCTGCACGCATTACCCGCTGTTGTCGGGATTGATCCAGCTCGCGATGGGTGAGCAGGTGACGCTGGTGTCCAGCGCCGAAGAGACCGCCAAGGAACTGTTGCGGGTGCTGAGCGAGCGTGATCTCCTACGGCCACATGAGGCCGCCCCGGCAACGCGGGTCTTCGAAGCCACCGGTGATCCAGAGGCGTTTGCTGACCTGGCTACCCGGTTTTTGGGACCGGCCATCACCGGCGTCGGACCCGTCCACCGCCACGCCCCATTGCACTAGTCGGTGATTTCGATGACGAATAGTGAGCAAAGCGACGGTGTCTTCGTCATGCTCGCGGCGAACATGGCACAGTAGGGAACGTGCGACTGACCGTGCTGGGCTGCTCCGGCAGTGTGGTGGGTCCGGACTCGCCGGCATCGGGTTACCTGTTGCAGGCGCCGGACTCGCCGCCGCTGGTAATCGACTTCGGAGGTGGGGTCCTCGGCGCCCTGCAACGCCATGTCGATCCGGGGTCGGTCCACGTGTTGTTGTCGCACTTGCATGCCGACCACTGCCTGGATCTGCCCGGGCTGTTCGTCTGGCGCCGCTACCACCCGTCGGTGGCGATCAAGCCGTTCGCCAAGGGCCTGCTCTACGGGCCCAGCGACACCTGGTCGCGGATGGGCGCGGCGTCATCGCCCTACGGCGGCGAGATCGACGACATCACCGACATCTTCGACGTCCGCTCTTGGGTGGACGGTGAGCCGGTCTCCTTCGGGGAGCTGCGTGTGCAGCCCGGTCTGGTGTCGCATCCGACCGAGTCGTACGGGATGCGGATCACCGATCCGTCCGGCGCGTTGCTGGTCTACAGCGCGGACACCGGCTACTGCGATGCGGTGATCGAGTTGGCGCGCGGCGCCGATGTGTTCTTGTGTGAGGCGTCGTGGACCCATGAGGCCAACCGTCCCCCCAACCTGCACCTGTCGGGTACCGAGGCCGGGCGCATCGCCGCGGCCGCGGGTGTCGGACAACTGCTGCTGACCCACATCCCGCCCTGGACCTCGCGTGAGGACGTGATCGGGGAGGCCAAGGCGGAGTTCGACGGCCCGGTGCACGCCGTGGTGTGCGACGAGTCGTTCGACATCACGAAGTCGTGATCTGACCCGCTAGGGTTGTCGCGTGTCCAAACGAGAAGACGGTCGCCTCGACGACGAGCTTCGCCCGGTCGTCATCACCCGCGGCTTCACCGCCAATCCCGCCGGATCGGTTCTGGTCGAATTCGGCAACACCCGGGTCATGTGCACGGCCAGCGTCACCGAAGGTGTTCCGCGCTGGCGCAAGGGCTCCGGTCGCGGTTGGCTGACCGCCGAGTACGCCATGCTGCCCGCCGCCACCCACACCCGCTCGGACCGCGAATCGGTCAAGGGCCGCGTCGGCGGGCGCACCCAGGAGATCAGCCGGCTGGTGGGTCGCTCGCTGCGCGCCTGCATCGACCTGGCCGCGCTGGGGGAGAACACCATCGCGATCGACTGCGACGTACTGCAGGCCGACGGCGGCACCCGCACCGCGGCGATCACCGGCGCCTATGTGGCGCTCGCCGATGCGGTCACCTACCTGTCGGCCGCCGGTAGGTTGTCTGACCCCCGCCCGCTGTCGTGCGCGATCTCAGCCGTCAGCGTCGGCGTGGTCGACGGCCGGGTCCGCGTCGACCTCCCCTACGAGGAGGACTCGCGCGCCGAGGTCGACATGAACGTTGTCGCCACCGACACCGGAACACTGGTCGAGATCCAGGGCACCGGCGAGGGTGCGACGTTCCCGCGCTCGACCCTGGACAAGATGCTCGACGCGGCGCTGGCCGCCTGCGAGAAGCTGTTCGTGGTGCAGCGCGAAGCGCTGGCACTGCCGTATCCGGGCGTGCTGCCGGAGGGGCCGGCGCCGAAGAAGGCGTTCGGCAGCTGACCACGCCGGTGACGCAACTGTTGGTGGCCAGCCGCAACCGCAAGAAGCTGGCCGAACTGAGCCGGGTACTGGAGCACGCCGGAGTGTCGGGCGTGCAGCTGGTTTCGCTCGATGACGTGCCGCCGTATCCCGAAGCGCCGGAAACTGCCGCGACGTTCGAGGAGAACGCTCTGGCTAAAGCGCGTGACGGCTACGCGGCGACCGGATTGCCTTGTGTCGCAGATGATTCGGGTTTGACCGTCGCTGCGCTCAACGGTATGCCCGGAGTGCTGTCGGCGCGCTGGTCGGGTGGTCATGGCGACGACGCAGCCAACACCGCGCTGTTGTTGGCGCAGCTGCGCGACGTGCCTGATGAGCGACGCGGCGCGGCGTTCGTGTCCGCGTGCGCGCTGGTATGGGGCAACGGAGCCGAGCACCAGGTGGTGGTGCGCGGCGAGTGGGCGGGCAGCATCGCTGCCGAACCGCACGGCGACGGCGGGTTCGGCTACGACCCGGTGTTCGTCCCGGCGGGCACCGACCGCACCGCCGCGCAGTTGAGCCCGGCCGAAAAGGATGCCGCATCGCACCGCGGCCGGGCGCTGGAGTTGCTGCTGCCGGCGCTGCGTTCGCTGGCCTAACGACGCCGCGGAGGCCTCAGAGGCCGACACCCTCTGGCCGAACGTGAAGCTGCCTTCACTCTGGGTGGCTCAAAGTCAAGTGGCTAGTGCAACGCCGCTAGGCGGCTTGATCGAGGAGGGCGGCTAGGCGTTGGGCCGGGGTATC
>NZ_JBJIAJ010000021.1:0-30444 GCF_045310925.1 Mycobacterium sp. SMC-15
AGAAGGCACGCCGAAGCGCGCATTTTGAATGAGGCAACGACTAGCCGCATCGCGCGCATAAAAGGCGATTCAACGCGGGGGCCCCGGGCTACTATTAGCACATGCGTTCGAATGGTCGCGAAGAGGTCGTCGAAGTCTTCGACGCTCTGTCGGCGGATCTGGATCGGGCGCTGGATCTGGACTTCGAGGCGCTCACCCCGCGAGAATGCCTGGCACTGTTGGGGCGCTGCGAACGGCTGCGGCGGCGCCTTCCCGCGGTGGAACATCCGATGGTCAATCGGCTCGCCGCCACCGACCCCGCCGAACTCGGCGGCAAACCCCGCTGGGTGCTCGCCGAAGAACTGCACATCGGCCGGGGAGAGGCCGGGCGCCGCATCACCGAAGCCGCCGAGCTCGGTGCCCGTCGCACCCTGACCGGTGAACCGTTGGAGCCGGCGCTGCCCGCGGTGGCCGCCGCCCAACGCGCCGGGAGCATCGGCCCCGCCCATATCGCGGTGATCCGCTCGTTCTTCACGTACCTGCCCGACCACATTGACCCCGGAACCCTGGCCCAGGCTGAACAGCACCTCACCGAATTGGGCACCGGATGTCGTCCCGATGAACTCGTCAAACTTGCCCAACGCTTGGCCGATCACCTGCATCCCGACGGCAACTACTCCGACGACGATCGCGCCAAACGACGCGGGATCGTGCTCGGACCCCAAGACCGCGATGGCATGACCCCGATCAAGGGCTACCTGGACCCGCAAGCCCGCGCCACCTGGGATGCGGTGCTGGCCCGTTGGGCCGCCCCCGGCATGTGCAACCCCAACGATTCCATTCCCTGCACCGGGGGCACCCCTTCCCAAGCCGGGATCGAAGCGGATGCGCGCAGTGCCGCCCAACGCAATCACGACGCCCTGACCGCCATGGGCCGCGCTCTGTTGGCCTCCGGAGAACTGGGCCAGCACAATGGATTACCGGCCACCATCATTGTCTCCACCACCCTGTCCGACCTGGAAGCTGGCACCGGAAAAGCCCACACCGGCGGCGGCAGCTGGCTCCCTATGTCCGACGTGATCGCCATGGCGTCGCATGCGCACCACTACCTGCGGATCTACCAGGGCGCCAAAGAACTTGCCCTGTTCCACACCAAGAGGTTGGCCTCACCTGCGCAGCGCATCGTGCTCTACGCCAAAGAACGTGGCTGCAGCCACCCCAACTGCCCCGTGTCCGGCTACCTGTGCGAGGTGCATCACGACGACGACTACGCCAAAACAGGTCGTACGGACATCACCGACCTCACCCTGCGCTGCGGCCCCCACCATCAACTCATCACCTCAGGTGGTTGGAAAACCCGTAAACGCCACGACGGCACCACCCAAACCCTGCCGCCACCCCACCTGGACCACGGCCAACCCCGAACCAACCACTACCACCATCCCGAGAGGCTGCTGCGGGAAAGTGAAGACGACGACGCGCCGTAACCGGCTCAGCTGCCCTCGGCCATCGCCCAGTAGGCCCCGCGGCGGGCCAGCAATTCGGTGTGGGTGCCCTGCTCGACGATCCGGCCGGCCTGCATCACCAGGATCAGGTCGGCGTCGCGGATCGTCGAAAGCCGGTGGGCGATAATGAAACTGGTGCGTCCTCGGCGCAACTCGCGCATCGCCCGCTGGATCAGCAGTTCGGTGCGGGTGTCCACCGAACTGGTGGCCTCGTCGAGGATGAGCAGTTGCGGCTGGGCCAGAAATGCCCGGGCGATCGTGATCAGCTGCTTCTCGCCGGCGCTGATGGCCCCGCCGTCGTCGTTGACCCGGGTGCCATAGCCCTCCGGCAGGGTCCGCACGAAGGGGTCGACATGCGCGGCGCGGGCCGCCTCGATGATCTCGTCCTCGGCAGCGCCGGGCCGGCCGTAGCCGATGTTCTCGGCGATCGTTCCGGTGAACAGCCAGGTGTCCTGCAGCACCATGCCGATCGACGAACGCAGGGCGCAGCGGTCCACGCCGGTGATGTCCACGCCGTCGATCAGGATCTGCCCGTGGTCCACGTCGTAGAACCGCATCAGCAGGTTGACCAGGGTCGTCTTACCGGCCCCGGTGGGGCCGACGATGGCCACCGTGCTGCCGGGCGTCACGCTCAGCGACAGGTCCTCGATCACCGGCACGCCGGGCCGGTAGCCGAAGCTGACGTCGCGGAATTCCACCCGGCCGCGCGGGACCGCGTCGTGCGGTTCGGCGTCGGGGCGCCACAGCGGCGTCGGCGGGGCCGGGGGTTCTTCGGGTTCGTCGAGGAAGGCAAACACCCGCTCGGCGCTGGCGGCGCCGGACTGAAGGGCGTTGAACATCGAGGCCAGATTCCCCAGCGGTTGGTTGAACTGGCGGACGTAGGCGATGAATGCCTGGATGCTGCCCAGGGTGATCTGCCCGGTGGCCACCTGGATTCCGCCGATCACCGCGACCGCGACGTAGCCGAGGTTGGCGATCAGCCCGGTCGCCGGTGCGATCAGTCCGGAGAAGAACTGGGCGCCGAACCCGGCCCGGTACAACTCGTCGTTGCAGTCGTCGAACCGCTGCTGTGCCCAGTCGCGGTGGCCGAACGTCCGGACCAGAGTGAAGCCGCTGTAGGTCTCCTCGAGGTGGGCGCCCAGTTGCCCGGTGGCCGCCCACTGCGCGGCGAACAGCCGTTGCGAGCGCCGGGTGATCGACCGCACCGCCAGCAGCGTCACCGGGACGCCGGCCACGGTGATCACGGCCAGTAGCGGCGAGATGGACAGCATCATCGCCAGCACCACCAGCACGGTCAACACCGAGGAGAACAGTTGACTGACCGTCATCGACACCGATGTCGCGGTGTTGTCGACATCGTTGGTGACCCGGCTCAAGAGCTCCCCGCGCCGCTGAGTGTCGAAGTAGCGCAGCGGCAGCCGGTGCAATTTGTCTTCGACGTCGCGTCGCAGCGCCCGCATGGTGCGCTGCAGGATCACGTTGAGCAACCGTGCCTGCGTCCAGACCATCAGCGCCGCAATCAGATACAGGCCCATCGCCAGCGCCAGCGTGCGCGCCACCGCGGCGAAGTCGATACCGGCGCCCGGTATCACGTCCATCCGCGACAGCATCTCGGCGTAGGTGCCCCGGCCGGCGGCGCGGGCTTCGTCGATGGCTTGCTGCTTGGTGATTCCCGCCGGCAGTCCGCGGCCGATGATGCCGTTGAACACCAGATCAGTGGCATGGCCGAGAATTCGCGGTCCGGCCACACCGAGCGCGATACCGCCCAGCGACAGGCTGATGACCGCCGCGACCAACCGGCGCTGCGGGCCCATCCGGCGGGCCAGGCGCAGCGCGGTCGACCAGAAGTTGCCGGCCCGTACCGTCGGAGCCGCCACGGGTGCGGTCACTGGCCACCGACCCCGGCGGTCAGCGACTGGGATTCGGCGAACTCGGCGTAGGTGGGGCAGTCGGCCAGCAGCTGCTGGTGGGTTCCGGCGCCGACCACCCGGCCGTCGTCGAGGACGATTACCTGATCGGCCTGGGTGACAGTCGAGATCCGCTGCGCCACGATGATCACCGTCGCGTCGACGGCCACCTCGCGCAGGGCTGCGCGGACCCGGGCGTCGGTGCGGGTGTCCAGGGCCGAGAACGCGTCGTCGAACAGGTAGATCGAGGGCCGCCGGATCACCGCCCGGGCGATCGCGAGCCGTTGACGCTGCCCGCCGGACAGATTGATCCCGCCCTGGGCCACCGGCATCGCCAGGCCGTCGGGGTGGGCCGCCACGAAGTCGTCGGCGGCGGCCACCCGCAGTGCCGCCCACATCTGCTCGTCGCTGACGGTTGCCCCCGCCGGGGCGCCGTAGCGCAGGTTGTCCGCGACGGTGCCGGAGAACAGGTAACCGCGCTGGGGTACCAGCCCGATGCCCGACCACAGCTCCTCGGGGTCGCGGTCGCGCACGTCCACGCCGTCGATGAGCACCGCGCCGTCGGTCACGTCGCGCAACCGGCAGATCAGCGACACCAGGGTGGACTTGCCCGAGCCGGTGGAGCCGACCACCGCGGTGGTGGTGCCGGGCAAGGCGGTCAACGACACGTCGTAGAGCACCGATCGATCGGCGCCGGGGTAACGGAAGCCGACACCGTTCAGGCGGATCTCGCCACTGCGCGAGGACGGCGACACCGGCCGATCCGGGGCGCTGATGGTCGGCTCGGTGGACAGCACCGCGGTGATCCGCTCGGCGCAGACGGCGGCGCGCGGCAGGATCGCCAGCACCATCGTGGCCATCAGCACGGCCATCAGGATCTGCATGAAATAGGACAGGAACGCGATCAGCGACCCGACCTGCATCGCTCCGGCGTCGATGCGCAGCGCGCCGAACCAGATCAACGCGACGCTGGAGGCGTTGATGATCAGGGTGGTGGTCGGCAGCATCAGCACCTGCAGGTTCCCGACGGTCAGCGAGGCGTCCGACAGGGCCGTGTTGGCCTGGGCGAACCGGTTGCGCTCGAAAGGCTCGCGGGCGAAGGCGCGGATCACCCGGATGCCGGTGAGTTGGTCGCGCAGCACCCGACTGATGTTGTCGATCAGCATCTGCATGCGGCGGAACAGCGGCAGCATCCGCGACACGATCAAGTAGTTGGCCAGCGCCAGCACCGGAACGCTGACTGCCAGCAGCCAGGCCAGTCCCGCGTCCTGGTGCACCGCCATCAGCACCCCACCGACGCACATGATGGGCGCGGTGACCAGTGTGCTGGCGCCCAGCTGCACGATCAGCTGGATCTGGCGGACGTCGTTGGTGGTGCGGGTCAGCAGGGTCGGCGCCCCGAAGCGGCTGGTTTCGCGTTCGGAGAACCGGATTACCTGGGCGAACACCGCCCGGCGCAGGTCACGTCCGAAGCCGGTCCCGGTGCGCGCGCCGAAGTAGACCGCCGCGATGGCGCACAACATCTGCAGGCCGGTGACGCCGAGCATCACCGCGCCCAGCCGGACGATGATCGCGGTGTCGCCGCGGACCACGCCGTCGTCGATGATCGTGGCGTTGACGGTCGGCAGGTACAGCGAAGCCAGCGTGCTGATCAGTTGCAGCACCATCACCGCGGCGACCGGCCAGCGGTAGGGCCTGAGGTAGCAGCGCAGCAGCGCCAAAAGCATGGGGCCTACTGTCGCACATCCGTGCGGTCGCGGCGTTGCTGTGCCGATACGCGGCGACACAAACCGACTGGTCACCGCTGTGTCGTGGTTGACGGGCGGCGGTGCCGCTACAGTGCATCGTGTGCGGCTCAAACTGACGGTCCCGGCCCTGGCGGCCGCTGCCCTGATTCCGATGGTCGGCGGATGTTCTGACTCCGACTCGCCTGAAGCCCAGGGCGGCAGCCAGTCTGCGTCGCCGACGGCCGAGCAGAGCAATCACGGACCGTCGTTCCCGCAGTGCGGTGGTATCAGCGACGAGACCATGGCCAACCTGACCCGCGTGTCCGGGTTGATCAGCACCGCACAGAACTCGGTGGGCTGCCAGTGGCTGCTGCGCGGCGGGATCATGGGCCCGCACTTCTCCTTCTCCTGGTATCGCGGGAGCCCCATCGGTCGCGAGCGCAAGACCGAAGAGGTCTCGCGGACTTCCGTGGAGGACATCAACATCGACGGCCACAGCGGCTTCATCGCGATCGGCACCGCCCCGACGATGGGCGACAACCTGTGTGAGGTCGGCATCCAATTCAAAGATGACTTCATCGAGTGGTCGGTGAGCTTCGCTCAGAAGCCGTTCCCGGATCCGTGCGACGTCGCCAAAGAGCTGACCCGCCAGTCGATTGCGAACTCGAAATGAGCCGCCGGGTTCTGGCCGGTGCGGTCGCGGTGTTGGCAGTGTTGACCAGCTTGACGGGTTGCTCCCGTGAGGTGGGCGGCACAGCGGTCAAGGCCGGTGCGGGCGACACCAAGCGCAACAACAACTCCGAGCGGCAGTACCCGAACCTGCTCAAGGAGTGCGAGGTACTGACCACCGACATCTTGGCCAAGACGGTGGGAGCGGACCCGCTCGACATCCAGAGCACCTTCGTCGGCGCCATCTGCCGCTGGCAGGCGGCCAACCCGGCCGGGCTGATCGACATCACCCGGTTCTGGTTCGAGCAGGGCAGCCTGGACAACGAACGCAAGGTCGCCGAGTTTCTGAAGTATCAGATCGAGCCCAAGACCATCGTGGGCGTGCCCTCGATCGTGATGCGTCCGGCCGACCCGAACGGCTCTTGCGGGGTCGCCAGCGACGCCGCAGGCGTGGTCGGTTGGTGGGTCAACCCGCAGGCACCCGGGATCGACGCGTGCGAGCAGGCGCTCAAATTGATGGAATTGACGCTCGCCACGAACTCCTGAGCCTGCCTGTCGCTTCGGCGATTCTGATGGTTTCGCCTTGAACCAAGTGGTTCAAGGCGGTGGTTTTCTGTTGCGGGCCAGAACATCTCGCTGACCTGCGAAATCTAGTCGGCCGGCGTGTTGCTGAACGCCTTTGGCGTCGGGACATATTCATGCGCCAACTCGGGTATGGCGCAGTTTTGGCTGTGCGGTAGACCTGTCGTTCGCTAGCGTCCCGCGCCGTGGACGAGTTCGAGCAACGTCGCTGGAAACCGCTTTTCAGTGGCTCGGTCAATCTGATGGCGGCACTCGACGTGCGCCTGCGCGGTGCACACGGCGTCACCCTCCGGGACGTCCTGCTTCTGGAGCTGCTCAGCATGCCGGACCGGCGGGCACATCGCATCTGCGTGTTGGCGCAGAAGCTGGGGGTGTCGCCGGGCACGTTGGCCGGACAAGTCCGTCGGTTGGAAGAGCGCGGTCTGGTCACCCGGAGCCCGTGCGGGCGCGACCGGCGCGGCATTCTGCCCCGGATCACCAGCGAGGGTTACGTGCGTCTTCACGCAGTGCTGGAGAGCCATGCGCACCTCGAAAGGGTCGGTGGCACTGATTAGGTGGCTCTGTCCGTCGCGCCTGGTTTTTCATCGCTCCGCTATCGAAACGAATAGTTTCCGCTCGAACGAAACCGAGTAGTTTCCGTTTGAACGAATTTATTCGGAAAGATGGTTTTCTCAGAAGAGTCGGAATGTCCGGTTGACCTGCCCTGTCATGTCGGGCAGGGCTTAGCTGATCGTCAATCTCGCCAAGGCGAATCCGCGATGAGATGTTGGAATTGACACGCGTTCCCCGTTTCTGCGGCGCATCCTTCGATAACATCCCGCGCCGTGGACGAGATGCATGAACTCCAGGCAATAGCTTGGCTCCCTGGGCTCGATGGAATCGAGCAACACTGCTGGCAACAGTTTCTGGCCTGCTCGCTGAATGTCGTTGACGCAGTGAACGTATGCCTCAAGGGCGCACATGATCTCTCGATACGTGATGTCCTCCTGCTGGAGCTGCTGAGCAGGCCCAAGCGTCGGGAGCACCGGCTGTGTGTGTTGGCGGAGGAGCTTGGTGTGACACAGGGCCAGCTGTCTACCCAGATCCGCCGGTTGGAAGGCCATGGTTGGATCACCCGCAGCCCGAGCCCAGGCGACCCGCGCGGCATTCTGCCCCGGATCACCAGTGCTGGGCACACGCGTCTGCATGCGGTGATGGAGACCTATGCGCAAGGGATCCGCGTGCACTACCTCAACCAGCTCAAGCATGAGCAAATGGTCAATCTGGTCGACAGCTGCCGGCGGATCAACGACTCGCTCAGCACGAATAGGCGCCGCAAGGGGCTGAAAGCCGCGCGCTGAGCGGTCTCCTTGTCTCCGTACGACGGTGGGCCGTGTGGGTTTTGGACGTCTGAGCACTTGCCGCGCGGTGTTTGCGTGGTGAATTACGCACCTACGGGTAGCTAATTAGCACATGTTGCATTGCTAGGAGATGCGGCAAATGCAAAAACTGGGTCTTTACCTGGCGTGAGCTGAGATTTAGGCTATCTGACACGGGGCACGGCTATCCCGGGATTGCGCTAGAACGCGTTATAAAACCTACTTGGGAGTAGCTTTCGCCTTGAACTAGATAGTTCAATTCGGCCGTTTTCTGGCCGGGATCGAAGTGGCTCATGACCAGCGTGTTGTCCGCAGTCAGGCGTTGCCCGCCGGCGTCGTCGGTCGATGGATCCGCCTCGGCTGCGGAACTTGCGGAGGTTTCTTCGCCAATCTGGCGGGGTCGTTCGATACCGTCGCCCGCCGTGGAGGAAGACGGTGCCGAGATCCCCGCGCATCACCTGCCGGGTCTCGATGAGATCGAGCAGCGGTGTTGGCAGGACTTCATGCAATCGTCGACTTTGCTCCTTGCTTTGATCAACGGGCGGCTGCTCGCCCGCCACGATCTGAGTCAGTTTGATTTCCTGGTGCTGGAAGCGCTTGACCGGTCGGCAGACGGTTCGGCTCGGATGGGGGACTTGGCACACACGATGGTGCTCGCGCCGAGCAGGTTGACCGAACTCATGCGGCGGATGGAATCGAAGGGCCTGGTTCGCCGTAGTCGCAGCCGAACCGACGGGCGCGGCGTGGTGGCCAGCATCACGCGCGAAGGCCGAGCTCGAATGCGGCCGGCGGCCCGGACCTATGCCCAGTCGGTGCGCGACCTCTACCTCGTCCAGATGTCGCGGCCGCAGATGATCGCATTGGGCGATAGTTGCCGGCGAGTCAACGTCCCGCTGAAGGCAGCGCAGAAGGTCAGGCGCCGCAGCGTCGGCTAGGCATAGGGCCGCTGCGTGTGCGGCGGGCACCGCCAGCCCCGCTGCACCTCAGCATTGTCTCAGCTCTAGAGGCTCGTAGGGCTTTCAATGCGTTAATGCCGATGAGCGCTTCTGCGCGCCATCGGGGCCTGGTAGAAGCCGTCGCACGATGTTTCAATCCGCAAGGATAATCGTTACGGACTGCAAGTACTCAGGAGCGGCGGGCGGTCCTGTTTGGCGGCACAAATACCGCTCATTATGGACAATTTATGGCAAACGTCGGATATGGGATACATCCCTGGTAATTCTGCTGTAGATGCTTGGATGGCAAACCAAAAATGCGGGAGATACACGTTGCAAAAATCTGACGCGCGTTAATTTCGGATTGAAACAGGAAGAATGCGCAAGAGGTTTGCTAAGCCGCCGGTCGTGCGCGGCTGAACAGGGCGTTTTGCCTCGCGGGACGGTTGCGAGAAAATATCGCGGGAGAACGACTTTAAAATGTTGGGTGAAAGCTGGGTGTGACTTAGCTAGCTGACAGGTAGCGTTGCGTTCGCTCTCGTCGGTGGCTCCTTGTCCGGGCCGTCGCAGCCACGTGTTGGCTGCTCGATGAGATCAGGCCGGCGGCTCGCCGGAGCAGCATTAACAGCCTGCGGACACCGTCGTCCTGGGTTTGCTGCGCCTACCTCAATTCACTTGTCGGCCCGCAGGAAGGGGCACCTAGATGGCTCGTCAGAACGGCACCACCGGGAATTGGCGCTCGCGCGAAGCTCATGCGCTGCCGGGGGGTTGTCCCGATTTATCCGGCCGGACGGCTATCGGCGAAAGAGGCCGAGGAAGGGAGATGGCAGCGCGGCAGGTTCTTCGTCCCTATGCCACTGCCGGTGTGGCTTTGGTGGGCGCCGGTCTTGTTGCGGTCACCCCGTTGTCGGCGTCGCTGCCGACGCTGTTCGATGTTCAGTCTCGTGCGGTGGTGTTGACGAGTGCGTGGGATGAGGTGCTCAATGCTGCGTCGGCGAATGTGACGACGATGCTGAACAATTGGTATCTGGCCCCGGGTGTGGGGATGCAGCAGTTCATGGCCAACCAGATGGGGTACTGGGACCAGTTGGCCAATGATCCGGCTGGCTCGATCAATGCGATCAATGAGCAGATTCAGCTGCATCTGAATGCGGTGCTCTCGGGGTTTGCGATGCAGGACATGACCGCTGAAACCCGCGCCACGGTGCTCAACCACACCATGGATGGCACCCATCAGCTGATGTTCGGTCAGGTCGCGGGGTATCTGCCCGCTGATGTCGATCCCGACCAGATCCTGCCGATCATCGACTACCTGGGCTCGCCATCGAGTGCGATGTTGATGGGCATGATCGGCCCGGGCATCAGCCCCTGGATTGCCTTGCTCAACGGCATCACCGACGGCGATAACCCCTTCGACATCCTGATCAACATGGGCGGGGCCTTCTTCAACGGCGCCACCCTCAACTTGGATGCGTTGTTGCCGATGATCAACGAGGCCGGCTTCTTCCCGGCCGGCATGAACATGGACCATCTGGACTTCGCGTTCGGTGGGTTGCTGTCCACGGGTGCGGCAGCGGTGAGCTACCAGGTGTTGGGCCCCGGCGGTGAGGTCGCCGCCGAGGTACCGGCGGTCGGTGGGTCGATCTTCCAAAGCGTGGGCCTGGAATTCAGTGGCGTGCCGGTGATCGGAACCCTGGATCTCAACAGTGCCGGGATCGGGCCGCTCGCAGCGATGCAGGCCTGGGGTCAAACCGTCGGCGCCCTGCTCGGGTCGGGGTGGGACGGCAAGGGTCCGGTCGTGGTGACCCCACCACTGGCTGGGGCTGAGTTGCCCATCATCGACGACGGTGGCGCCGCTGCGGCCACCGATGCGTTCGGCTGGCTGGGCGACCTGCTCGGATTCTGATTCCCCTAAACCCTTTATCCCCCAACTTCTCAAGAGAGGTCTTGCTGCACATGAGTCACCACACCAACCCGCGCCGCTCCTCCCGGGCCGTCGGCGCAGCCAGCACTGTGGGTGCTTTCCTGGCTTTCGGGATGGCCCCGCTGACCACCGCGCCGGCGGCTCAGGCCGATGAGTTCGATTGGGTCGCTGATCTTTTCGACACCTCGGCCTGGCTGGCCCCCGAGCCGGCCGAGGTGGGCGCCTTCGATTGGACCACCATGATCGATCAGTGGTTCTACGACCCGATTCACGACGGTTTGCAGGCCTGGATCACCAGTGACTTCGGTGAGCTGGTCAACGGCGCCATCAATACCATGGCCGGCCAATACCTGATCGGTAACGGTATCGACGGCACCGCCGAGAACCCCGACGGCGGCAACGGTGGCCTGTGGTTCGGTGACGGCGGCGACGGCTGGGACAGCACCGAAGCCGGGGTGGCCGGTGGTAGCGGCGGCAACGCGGCCGGCTGGATCGGCGATGGCGGCACCGGCGGTGACGGTGGTGACGGCGCCAACGGCGGTGACGGCGGAGCCGGCGGACTGTGGATGGGCCTCGGCGGCAACGGCGGCAACGGCGGCGCAGCACCCGATACCGCTACCGCCGGCGGTAACGGCGGTAACGGCGGCAACGCCTCAGCGTGGTTCTTCGGCAACGGCGGCAACGGCGGCATCGGCGGAGCCGGCATGGACGGCGCCGCGGGCACGTGGGCCAACGGCGGCACCGGCAACGGCGGGGACGGCGGGCTCGGTGGCAACGGCGGCAATGGCGGGCGCAGCAGCTTCATGTTCGGCAACGGCGGCAATGGCGGGGGTGGCGGCAATAACGGGTCCGGCGGCAATGGTGCTGCCGGAACCGTTGCCAACGTCAACGGCGGCAACGGCGGGAACGGCGTAGGGACGCAGTCCACCGGTTCCGGAGGTATCGGCGGCGGGCGTGGCTCCACCATCTACACCAGCCCGATGTACGGCACCACCGGTCAAGTCGGAGTCGGCGGTGTTGGCGGCGCCGGGGGAGACGGCGGCAACGCCTACCAAGACCCCAATGGCGACTACCTCGGCGACGGCGGCAACGGCGGCAACGGCGGGTACGGCGGCGGCAATCTTTTCGGAGGCACAGGTGACGGCGGTCACGGCGGTGACGGCGGTCACGGCGGCACCGGCTTGAACGGCGGCGATGGTGGAGCGGGCGGCAACGGCGGGCGCTCCGCCAGCGGGCCCATGCCCGGCAATGCCGGCAACGGCGGTAACGGCGGCGACGCCACCGCCGGAACAGCCGGTAACGGCGGCAACGGCGGCAGGACCTACGGCGGACTCGCCAGCGGTAACGGCGGAAACGGCGGTAACGGCGCCACCGACGACGCCTCCGTTCAAACCATCGGCGGAAACGGCGGCGCCGGCGGCTCGGGCTTTGCGGGCGGCGGCGCCGGTAACGGCGGAAGCGGCGGTTCCGGCACCTACGCCGGCGGCAACGGCGGGGCCGGTGGTAACGGCAGCACCGGCGGCTACATCGGCGGTACCGGTGGCAACGGCGGCGTCAGCACCGGATGGGACAACGGGACCGGCACCACCTACAGCCACGGCGGCGACGGCGGCAGGGGCGGCAACGGCGGCGCTGGCACCGCCGGCGTGGCTGGCGGGGTCGGCGGCGCCGGCGGCGCCGGCGCTAATGGTGCGACCGGGCCCGGTGTGGTCAGCATCGGCGGCAACGGCGGCAACGGCGGCAACGGCGGCAACGTTTCCGGTGGTGCAGCAGCCGGCAACGGCGGCACCGGCGGAGCCGGCGGCTCGGGCACCGCAACCGGCGGCAACGCCGGCAACGGCGGCAACGGCGGAACCGGGAGTGTCCCCCTCACCGGCGGAACCGGTGGTACCGCCGGCAACGGCGGGGCCGGCGGCAACGGCGGAAGCAGCGGCGGCGTCGCCATGCCGGGCGGCAATCCCTATGGCGCCGGTGCCAGCCACGCCGGCAATGGCGGCAATGGCGGAAACGGCGGCGGCGGCACCATCGGGGCCGGTGGTGACGGTGGGATCGGCGGCGCTGGTGGTAATGCGCAGGGTGACGTCGACGGCGGAAAGGGTGGCAACGGCGGCGTAGGCGGGACGGGCTCCAACGGTGAACGCGCTGCGAGCCCCGCACACGGCCCCGGCGGAAACGGTGGCGCCGGCGGCGTCGCAGGCAACGGCGGCGCCGGCGGCGCTGGTGGTACCGCGGTCGACGGTGACGGCGGCAATGGCGGCACCGGTGGAAAGGGCGGGACCGGCGGCGCGGGCAACAATGGCGGCAACGGCGGCACCGACTCCGACGGCAACACCCTGGCCGGTGGCAACGGCGGCGACGGCGGAACCGGCGGCAACGGTGGCGCCGGCGGCAACGGCGGCACCAGCACCAACGGCACTAACGGCGCCACCGGCGCGGGCGGCGCGGCCGGCGAAGGCGGTGCGGCCGGCAACGGCGGCACCGGAAACCCCGCGGGGCAGCCCGGAACGGTCGGCGACAGCGGCCAGCCCGGCTAGCAAATCAGCAAGATCGGCCACGGTCGTCGGGCTCCAAGCGAGCCCGACGACCGCGGTCGCGGGTCTCCGTGCATGCGGTTGCCCGGAGGCGCCCGTGCTTTGACGAAGCCCGAGAGGCTGGCGCGTCCGTAGCGATCAGCCGCGACTTACAGAATGGACTATTAAAGTCCTGTATTCATGTTTGGTGTGGTCCGCGCCGGCTCGCTGCGAGCCGGTTCTGCCACGCAGGCGCAGGCGTAACTGGGCCAATGACCAGTGGATATACCAGATTCCTGGCGCAGAACCCGCGGGGTCGACAACTTCGATCAGCGGCCTCCTGTCAGTCTGACTGCCAGGAAGGCTCAGTTTTCAATACAAAACGGTCGCGTCTCGGTTAGCCTCGGGGCGGCATCGTCCGGGGGTTGCGCTGTCCAGCACGGTGGCGCGGTCATGAACGAATCGAAGGGGGACAAGGGCATGGGCGGAATCGTGCCTAGCCGTGTTGGGGGCGGAGCACCCGAACTGGACTTCGCCGAGCGGAAGTCGTGGGACAACTATCTGAATGCCGTCCTACGTGTGACGATGATGCTCAACCGCCAATTGGATGATTCGCACCAGTTGTCTCTGATCGATGTGCAGCTGCTGGCCCACCTGGACAGCTCCCCGGCCGGTGGGGTTCAGATGGGTGTGCTGGCGGGTGCGTTGGCGTCCACGCCGAGTCGGCTGACCAGACAGATCCGCCGCCTCGAAGACCAGGGCTTGGTGGAGCGGACGGTGAGTCCATCTGACCGACGGCGCGTGCTGGCGACTATTACCAGCTTCGGACGGACGAGTGTGGAGCGAGCGATGATCACGTATGCCGCTTCGGTCCGGAGTCATTTCTTTGGAGTGCTGACCCGCCCACAAATCGCATCAATGGCGGAGAGCTGTGGTCAGATCAACCGCGCACTACGGATCTGCCAGGACGAAGCGCCGGCCGGCGCGCGCGGCGGCCGGCGCGATGGGCGTGAAGCCGATCGCAAGGCGGGGGTGCGCGCGGTGCGCTAGCCGCTCGAGGTAATTACGGCTGAGAAGAGATGGACTAAAGCATGATGGCCGTTGGCTATTGGCGCCACTCCAAGTCACTGTGGGTTGGGCGCTCCGCCTGCTAGCTCGCGCAGTTCGGCAACCGCCTGCTCGGCCGTCGGTGCGCTGTCGGGGTCGATTAGTGACTGAATCATCATGCCCAACACCACGGCCAGCGCGACCGATCCGCCCATTTCGGCACGCGCGCGTTGCTGGCCTTCGGCGAGGCGTGCGCGCAGTTCGTCGTTGCGTTGGGCTTGCACGATCGCTTCCAGATGCGATGTCCACAGCGCTTTGTCGGTGGTGAAGGACTCCAGCACCGCCTGCCACCGCTCCACGGCTGTGGCCGACTGGCCATCGGGCGACATGCGGGCGTCGAGTTCGTCGAGCTCTTCGAAGAGGGCCTGCACCAGAAGTCGTTCCCGGCTGCCGAAGTGATAGCCGATGGCGGCATGGCTGACACCGGCCGCCGCGGCGATGTCACGCACCGTCGTATTCGCCCAGCCCCGTTCGACGAGGCAGCGCTTGGCGCCTTCCAGTAGATCCTCACGGTTGCCCATCTGTGCAGGTTAACCGCCCATGGAGTGGTTGCACAAATGGATTGACCATATGGCTTGACCAAACGGACAAATCGGGGATACGGTACGGAAATCAACGGATCCCGCCGTGGGTTCCGCCAGATCAGGAGGTGCCGGTTATGGCGCACGAAGTTGTCGAGCGCGTCGAGCAGATCGCCGCCCAGCTGGCCGGTACCGCCGAAGACAGCGAACGGCTCGGCAAGCTCTCCGAGCAGTCCGTGGCCCTGATTCGCCAGGCCGGCGTCATGCGGATGCTGCAGCCGACGGACTTCGGCGGCTACGCGGCCCACCCGCGCGACTTCGCCGAGGCGGTCATGGCGGTGGCCAAGCACTGCGGCTCCACCGGCTGGGTGTGCGGCGTCGGGGGAGTGCACCCCTGGGAGATGGCGCTGATGGACCGCCGGCTGCAAGCTGAAATCTGGGCCGAGGACCCCGACACCTGGATCGCCTCCCCCTATGCCGCGCAAGGGATTGCGACCCCGGTCGAGGGTGGTTATCGGTTGACCGGGCGGTGGAACTTCTCCTCGGGCACCGATCACTGCAGTTGGATCTTCCTGGGCGCGCGCGTCGGTGGCGCCGAGGGTGGGCCGCCGAAGGTGCTGCATGTTGTCTTGCCGCGGACTGACTACACCATCGTCGAGGACTCCTGGGACGTCATCGGCCTGTCGGGCACCGGCAGCAAGGACATCATCGTCGACGGTGCCTTCATCCCGGACTACCGCACCGTCGACTTCGAGCACGTCGCCTCCGGTGCCAGCGCCGCTGAAGCGGCCGGACGTACCGAGACCGTCTACAAACTGCCGTTCTGGACGATGTTCCCGCTGGGGATCACCGCTGCGCTCATCGGGATCACCGAAGGCGCACTGGCCGCCCACCTGGACTATCAGCGCGACCGGGTGGCCGCCACCGGCACCAAGATCAAGGACGACCCGTATGTGCTCTACGCGATCTCGGAGGCCGCCGCGGAAATCGCCGCCTCACGGGTGCAACTCCTGGACGGCATCAGCAGAATGTATGACCTCGCCGACGCCGGTAAGGAGATCAGCTTCGAGGATCGATCACTGGTGCGGCGCAACCAGATTCGCTGCGCTTGGCGGGCCGTTGCCGCCGCCGACGCGATCTTCGCCCGCTCCGGGGGCAATGCCGCGCGCCGGAACAATCCGCTGCAGCGATTCTGGCGCGACGCCCACGTCGGGCTGGGCCACGCCATCCAGACCCCGGGGACGATCTATCACTCCAGTGCCTTGACGGTCATGGGGGTGGAGCCGCCGCCGGCGTTGCGGGCGATGATCTGAGGGGTGCGACTGTTCTGCCTACTTCGGACTTTCTCTACCCTCCGAGCAATGCGCGGGCGTCCTTGATCAGTAGCGTCAGGTGCAGGTCATCGGTTGGGCTTGGCGCGAAGTCGAAGTGCCGGTAGAAACTGGCGGCATCCGCGTGCAGTGCGTGCACCAGGATCGCGCGCACGCCAATGGTCTCCGCGGCCTGCGCTGATCGGGTAATCGCGTCCCGCAGGAGATGACTGCCCAGCCCGTTGCCCCGCTCCTTTCGGTCGACGGCGAGCCGGGACAGCAGAATCACCGGCACCGGTCGCGGCATGTTTCGGCGCACCCTGCCTGGCGCGTCCTGGTGCTGAACAGACCCCGCCGCCAAGCAGTAGTAACCGACCACCCGCCTTCCGATCGTGGTGACTAAACACCTAGAGCCGCCCTCGGTGTGGTTGGCCAGCGCCCTCCGTTGCAGGTAGTCGTCCAAGCTGGGTTCGCCGCTGTCGAACGCAGCGACTTCGTCGGCCGGGGTTATTGGCCGGGGAAAGCAATAGCTCACCTCTCGGACGTCGTATCGAAGACGCTGGGTTCCGAGAACAATTTCTCGAGTCGAGGCTTGTGTGAAGCCGGTGCGTCGAGCATCGCGTTGAACTCGGCCCATGCGGCGTCGTCCAAGATGAAGAGCCTGCGGTCGGCCAAAATGTCGGCGGCGCGTGCCAGCAGCGTCGTGATGGTGAAGTTCGTGATATCGGTCCCGGTGAGTTCAGCGGCGTAGCGAATGATCGCGTCTTGGTCGGGAGTCAGCCTCGCGGTGAGGCGACTGGTCTTCCGCTCCCCGGATGTCCACTTACCGCTTCCTGATGCGAAGACGGCCCTTTGGGAACGGTCGCGCCGTACGATGTGCCCCCCAGTTTGGGTGCTGCGTGCAACCGGCTTCCCGGCCCGTCTGCCGCGGTCCGAGTCGGTTTTCCCATGGTTTTCAGCCATGTAGCCGATTGTGCGCCCAGTGGGCGTACAAATCAATGTGGCGGTGATCTCGAACCCCTGTTGGCCAGCATTAACGGCAGATCCGATGGGGAAAATTGCTAGGCAATGCGACAGCTGGCGCACGGGTCGCAGCTCGCAGGCGAGCTACCCACGTCGGGCTGGGCCATGCCATACAGACCCCGGGGAGCATCTAACACTCCAGCGCCCTGACGGTCATGGGGGTCCAGCCGCCGCCGGCGTTTATAGCTAACTTTCGAGATGTAAACCTATACTAATGATGGTTTTGGTATCGGTTATGTGAGAAGGGTTCGCTATGGGCTGGCCTGCGCATCAGGTCGAGCAGCGTGAGTGGGCGCCTCGTAAGCTGCAGGGTAACCGTGACGATCGCATGCTCAAGCAGATCGAAGTGGCGCTACCTCCAATGATTGGCGACCTGGACTATGACCCGGTGGGTGCAGTGGCGCGCGCGCATGAGGCCGCCCTGGTTGCCGTCGCTCGCCTGGAAGCCGGATTCGGCCAGCATCTTGCACCCTTAGCCGACTTCTTGTTGCGGAGTGAGTCCGTGGCGTCGTCCAAGATCGAGCACATCGACGCTGGATGGCGCGCATTCGGTAAAGCCTTCGCAGGCGGAAGCGCCAGCGCGGAGGCAGAATCCCAACTCGCTGCCGTTCGGGCGTTGATGCAACTTGTTGACGCGGCCGACGCCGGTCCTCTTACTCTCGAAGCGGTCCTCGAAACCCATCGACTACTGATGGCACCCGACCCCTACGCCGACAGCCCCGGGCAGCTGCGCAACGTTCAGAACTGGATCGGTGGCAGCGACTACACACCCATCGGGGCGCTCTACATACCGCCACCGCCGGAGTCAGTGCCTTCGCTTGTTGAAGACCTGCTGGTATTCGCCAACCGCACAGACCTACCGATCGTCGCGCAGGCTGCTATCGCACATGCGCAGTTCGAATCGATCCACCCGTTTGCCGACGGCAACGGCCGTATCGGGCGTGCACTGATCAGCGCCATCCTCCGCCGGCGGGGGCTCACCCAACGAATCACCGTGCCGCTGGCATCGGTCATGCTGGCCAATACTGATGACTATTTCGCGCGACTCACCAACTACCGGTGCGGTGACGCCGATCAATTCGTTGGCTACCTCGCTGACGCTGCCGTACACGCGAGCAACGCCGCGGAAGAATCGGCAGTCCACCTCGCCGAACTGCCCGACCACTGGCGGTCAGTTGCGCGCCCGAGGTCCGGCTCCGCAGACGAGACCCTACTTGAGAGCCTTTTGGACGTTCCGATCTTCAATGCCGATACCGCCCAACGGATCACGGGAACAACAGACGCCAGCACATACCGGGCTCTCGGACGCCTGACGGAGCTCGGCATCCTCGAGATTCTGTCAACGGGAGCGCGCAACCGCGTCTGGGCGGCCGCCGACGTGTTGACCGAGCTTGATGCGCTCAGTGATGCGATCGGCCGGCGAGTCCGCGCCGGGTAGGGGCTCGGACCAACTATTCCTGCGTTGATCGGTGTAGATGACTCAACGGGACCGAGCCGCGAGGATATCGCACGCCCCTCAGTGCACGGCGAGGCTGGGCTTTGAGATCGTCGGCGCTGCGCATACTCAAACGTGGGATCGTTAGGGACGGACTCCATGGTGGTCGACATTTCGAGCGGTGCCAATCCTCAACTGATAAGCAGATCGGCGAAAACGCGGGTCGCAATCTACGCGCAGTCGCCAAGGGCGTGTTGCGCAACGAAACCCCACCGCGTCACCGGGCATAGCCAGATTTTCGATCTGAACCAACTAGTTCGACGTGGAAATATTCCGTTGCGAGCCAGCGCATCTCGCTGACCAGCGTAATCAGTCAGAACGTGCCCTCATCGAATGTCATTCTCGCCGAGCCGAATACGCGTCAATGGCTGCGAATTATGGGAGTTCAGCGATACGGGCGCGACAATCTCGCTAGCGTCCCGCGCCGTGGACGAGACACACGCCTTCCTGCACACACGCTGGCTGCCCGGGCTCGACGGGATCGAGCATCAATCGTGGCAACACTTTCTGAGCTGCTCGCTCAACGTAATCGCCACACTGAACGGATCCCTGAAGGGCACGCACGACGTCAGCATTCGTGACGTGCTTCTGCTGGAATTGCTCAACAGGCCGAACCGCCGAACACATCGGCTCCGCGCCCTGGCCCGGGCACTGCGGGTGTCAGAGGGGCAGTTGGCCAACCAGGTCCGCCGGCTGGAAGAGCTGGGCTGGATCACTCGCAGTCCGGACAGGCGCGACCGGCGCGGGATGCTGCCCCGGCTCACCAGTGACGGCCACATACGTCTGTCCGCAGTGCTGGAAACCTACGCGCAGCAGGTCCGCGCGCACTACCTCGACCACCTTCGGCACGAGCAGATGGTCTGCCTGGTCGACAGCTGCCGGCGGATCAACGGCCCGCTCAAAGCTGAGATGTGAAACACGCCGCCCAGCGGCATGCCCGCGGGTGAGGCGTCACCCGCGTCGGGCGCTGGGGGAAGCACCCTTTCGGAGTCCGGTCGATCTTCTTTGGCGCCTGCGCGGTGCCACACACGCGCTGCGACAGGTTGTGAATACATGTGCCGAAGGCAGCCAAGATGACGTCGATTGATGCCGCCCGGCATGAGGCGGCGCACCAGCTTTCGATGTAGCTGCAGCCGGGTCGCTACGACCAGCTGGATCTGGCCTGGAGTGGGATTTCTGAAGTGCACCGGCAGGCGTGGACAGGGTCGGCGAGCTTTGCGGTGACCACTGAGTCGGAGTGTGCCGGCGGCGTGACACCAGGAGCCACGGCAACGTCGATCACCTGCTGCATACCACCCTTTACCTCGTCGTCTGTGCGCGTATCGAGGCGGTCAGCTACGTAAACCTGCTGGTAAAGCACGTCTTAAAGGGCACTCACGAGCAGGTTCTTTTCTGAAACAGATAGTTCACGCTGGAAAGGTTCTGGCGTGAAATAGACAGATAAGTGACCTGTGCAAACGCTGTCTGTTTGACGGACTTCTGATTGTGGCTCAACTTGCCTGCATCCTTGCCGGCGAGTTGTCCAGCACGTCGCCTATGGTCCCCTCGCCGCGGATGCGGTAGGTCGGGGTCTTTGGTGAACGTCGTTTCTGGGGTCCGGACAATGTCGAGCACCGGTGCCGAAGGAAGGTCGGCGACGGGTCGATGAGAGCAGTCGGTCACGGGCGACACTAAACATCTTGTGGCACACAAGGTTACACGCCTCAACGTGGCGGTGCTACGGTCTGCTGACTAGGACTGATCGCGGGTGGCGGCACGGGTGACCGAGGTGCTGCGGTTGGTGCGGAGCTGGTACGCACGCAAGCCAAAGGCCTGGGAACGCGCGGACTGCTCGCCCGCCTCTGCCCGGCGGGGTGCGACCGTGCGTATTCCGTCTACCGAGCGTGCGCCGGTCATCGGGCATTGGCGACCGATGCGCGGGAAAGTTTCGCGCATACCGCGATATATCACGCAACGAGGTTCTGGTCTTAGTCGACGCGTGCGGGGCGCTCAATGTACCGATGACGGTGACGTGTTGAGCGAACGAGTCCGCCACGTACCGGGGCTGTCAAGTCAATCCAGTCGGCGGGCGGGCCGCCGCGCCATTATGGTGCGTCGGTACCAGAATAATCCGGCTCCGGACGGTGAAGCGCGCCCCGCCTGTCATGTGCGGCAAATTTGCTGGGATCGCGGAGCGCGGCAGGAGTGCAGGATGGACCGCCGCGTTTCACTCTCCGACTGAGAGTCGCCTCCGATGGGTTTGCCAAGACGGTCTGAATGGTCCCGGCTCGGCCCCGCCGGGAGCGACTTGACACACGTTCCAATAACAACGTTATACAGCAAACGGTTGATCTGACCATTTACGACGTCTGAACTCTATGTAATACTCAATCAATCAGCAGTCAGCTATCTAGCTGTCACGCGAGAACATGTTGCGAAAAGCTACTCGCGAGTAGCTTCTGCCGTGAACTAGGTAGTTCAGTCTGAAAATTTCCTGATACGGGATCGAGAAGTCTATGACCAGCGCAACGTCGTCGACTCGAAGATTGCGGATCGCCGGCGTCGGGCGGTGGGTTCGCGGTGACAATTGAATTTGCCAGCGTTTCCTCTCGTGTGGGACAACCATGTTGGATACCGTCGCCCGCCGTGGAGGAGACGAGTGCTGAGCCGCCGACGAATCGCTTACCGGGGCTCGATGACTTGGAGCAGGAGTGTTGGCAAGAGTTCTTGAACGCATCGGCGCGACTGGTCGACATGCTGAGCCGGCGGCTGCTTGCCGAGCACAAGCTCACGCTGTTTGACTTCCTGCTGCTCGACATGCTCAACAGGTCGCCGGGCGGGTGGGTGCGGATGGGTGACTTGGCGCAGGAGTTGATGGTCAATCCCAGTCGGATCAGCCAACAGGTTCGGCGGCTGGAGTCGCAGGGGTTGGTGGGTCGCGCCCGCAGCACGAAGGACTTGCGAGGTGTGGTTGCCGTCATCACTCGCCAGGGGCGGGAGAAGGTCAAGCCTGCAGCCCGGGCGTACGCCCAGGATGTTCGCAGGTACTACCTCGATCAGATGTCGCGCCGGCAGATGATCGCGCTGAGTGACGGGTGTCGTCGGATCAGTCAGGGGGCTAAGGCCGCCGAGCCTCCGGGCTTCGAGCCGCTTTGAGTCGGTTCATCCATCCCTGTTCGTTTAGCTAAATATTAGTTCGAGGTGACGGTCGGACCGCCGACCTTGCCTTAGTGCGCAGTGCGAGACGCCGCTGGTTGTGGCGATTTCCGTCGAATTGTGCTGCCTTCTTCGTGCATGTTGACCCAATGTCGCAGCGCTTTGCCATGTGAAGACTGCGATGGGGCCATCGCCGATGCAATGGGGCGTCGCCAACTGGACGCATGGAAGATGCTCAGCCGATCAATAACCGCAGGTGACACCCCGGTCCTGTGTGCTGCGAGGCCGTAACGATGGTTATGAACGTGTTCTAATCAATTTTCTGAATATTTCCATATGTAATCGTGTAGAACAGAAATATTGGTTGCTGATATCGCCGCCAGTGCGGGCTGAGCAGCAATTCCGTTCCATTATGGGATAGCGGATCAGCGCTAGCCGTAAACGGATGATTCCCCAGGGCCCGAAACCTGTAGGAACCTGAGTGTCTCTGAGGTAATTTCTCGTTTTGACCCAAGTGAAGGGTCGTTCGAACTTTGTACCCGTTGAACTGAAGGCGAGCTCTGAGGAGATGGCAATGCCGTTAGCAATTCGTCCCTACGCCACCGTCGGTGTCGCGATCGTGGGCGCTGGCCTCGTCGCGGTGACGCCGGTGGCCGCACCGCTGCCCGGCATGCACAGCGTCATCGACGTCGGGCTAGCCGCCGACAGCAGCCCCCTGGGCGATCTTCTTGACCCGTGGCTGCAGGTCTTCGGTACCGCGACGGACAACGTCAACACGCTCACCCAGTCCTTCTATCTGGCTCCCGGCGTCGCGTTCCAACAGCTCATGGCGAATCTCTCCGGCTATGCGCAGCAGGTCATCGACGACCCGGCGAACCTCACCCAGGTCACCAGCGAGATGCAGGAGAACTGGAAGGCGGCGATGTCGGCCATCACGCTGATGAACGCCAACCAGGACACCGTGGATGCCGTGGTCCACCACACCATGGATGGGACCTTGACTGGCGGTCACGCCACAATGTTCGGTCAGATTGCGGGCTACTTGCCACCCGATCAGGCCGACTCGATCATGCCCATCATCAACTTCCTGGCATCGCCGTGGGGCGGCGTCATCATGGGCGCGCTGGGGCCCGGCATCAGTCCCTGGGTCGCTCTGCTGAACAGCATTACTGAGGGCGACAGTTTCGGCCAGATCATGGCCAGCCCGCTCAACGGCTTGTTGAACGGCGCCACCCTCGACCTCAGCGCCCTGACTCCGATGATCAATGGCCTGGGTCTTTTCCCCGGGAACATGGCAATGACTCATCTGGACATCGCGTTCGGCGGTCTGCTCAGTCCCGGCGGGAACGTCCAGGTAAACCCCTACAACGTCGTCGACGACGCTGGCAACTCAGTCGGCGACGCCCCCGCCGTAGGGGGTTCGATCTTCAACAGCGTCGGCATCACCTTCACCGGTGTTCCGGTCATCAACACGCTGCAACTTGACAGCGACCCGGTCGGACCGTTGGGGGCCGGGCTGGGACTGGATCAGGTCATCGCCAGCCAGCTCGGCTGGGGCACCTGGAACGGCAAAGCCGGCCCGTACGACGTGCCCGCGATGCCTCCGGGGACCGACATCGACTTCTCGACCAACTTCGACGAGTGGTTCAGCGACTTTTTCCCGGCCGACTGACCGGGCGCATCGACTCCGCCGACAAATTCAACTAGCCAACAAAGACTTTTTACAGGAGAGGTGTTTGCACATGAATCGTCGTCATATCAGCAGCCAGGCTGGTAAGACTGGGCCGCGGCGCAGCAGCCGGGCGGCCGGTGCCGGCAGCGCGGTTGCCGCCTTCTTGGCGTTCGGCATGATGCCGCTCGCGGGCGCGCCACGCGCCCAAGCCGACTTCGAGGACCTGCTCGACTTGGACTGGCTTTCTAGCCTCGTTGACCCTTCGGCGCTGGAGGCTAGCCCTGCGGCCGTCGATTGGTCCAGTTGGCTTGACACGTTGGTTACCGGCGGCGCCCCGGCCGGGTCGGCCGATGCCTCGGGTGACTGGGTGACCAACTTCCTTGGCGACTGGATCTACGCCCCGCTGCACATGAGTATGCAGGCCTGGATCACCAATCCGTTCGGGGAGATGGTCAACGGCTGGGTCAATGACTTCAGCGGGATGTACCTGATCGGCAACGGTACCGACGGGACCATGGTCAATCCGGATGGCGGCGACGGCGGCCTGTGGTTCGGCGACGGCGGTGACGGTTGGACCAGCGACCTGGCGGGCGTCGGCGGTGGTGACGGCGGGGCGGCCCTTGGGTGGTTCGGCAATGGTGGCGACGGTGGTAACGGCGGCGTAGGCGCTGATGGCGGTGCTGGTGGCGCGGGCGCCCTGTGGATGGGCAACGGTGGCGCTGGTGGGGAGGCAGGTGCCGGCGTTGTTGGGATAGCCGGCGGCAACGGTGGCGAGGGCGGAGCCGCGGTGGGCTGGCTGTTCGGCAACGGCGGGGTCGGCGGTGATGCCGGCAACGGCGTGAATGGCAGCTACGCCAACGGCGGTAGCGGCGCGGGCAGCGCCGGCGGCAACGGCGGGGCCGGCGGACGGGGCGGCGCTCAATACGGCAACGGTGGCAACGGCGGCGCGGCCGGTATCGGCGGAGCCGGTGCTGCCGGCACCGTCGATCACGTCAACGGCGGCACCGGCGCTGCCGGTGGTAGTGGTGGTGCTGCCGGTAGCAATTTCTGGCAGAACGGCCAAGCCGGGATCGGCGCCAATGGCGGGGTCGGTGGCGCTGGTGGCGATGCGTACCAGGACGGCAACGGCGACTTCCTCGGCAAGGGTGGTAATGGCGGTGCCGGTGGTGCCGGTGGCAGCTCCGGTCTGGTCGGTAGCAGTGCAATGGGCGGCGGCCCGGGTGACGGTGGCACCGGTGGGGCTGGCGGTCAAGGCTTGACTGGTGGCAACGGTGGTGCCGGCGGTGCCGGTGCCCAGAGCGAGGGCACCGACGGCGGCAGCGGTGGCACCGGTGGTAGCGGCGGTGCCGGAATCGCCAAGGGCGGCAACGGTGGCGTGGGTGGTGTCGGCGGGCAGACCGGCGGCTTCAACACCGGCGGTGTCGGTGGTACCGGCGGTACGGGCGGTGCCGCCAGCGGTGCCGCCGGTGTCCAAGGTGTCGCCGGCAATGGCGGCGTCGGCGGCAAGGGTGGTGCCAGCAACATCGGTACTGGCGGTGACGGAGGCGTCGGTGGCGCCGGCGGCAACGGCGGCACCGACGACAACACCATCCAGACCTTCGGCGGTGTCGGTGGTGTTGGTGGCGCTGGCGGCGACACCATCGGTGGGCACGCCGGTACTGGCGGCAACGGCGGTGACGGCGGTAACGGCACGGTCGGTGCCGGCGGTGGGCTGCTCTCCGGTGCACACGCCAATGGCGGCAACGGCGGCGCCGGTGGCAGCACCGGCCTGACCGGCTCGGGGACCTCCGGTAACGGCGGAAGCGGCGGTAATGGAGGCGGTGGCACCGGATGGAAGGACGTCGATGGTGTCGTCTTCACCAATGACCCGGGCACCGTATACAGCGTGGGCGGCAATGGGGGTAACGGCGGCAACGGTACCTCTTCCACTGCTGGAACCGGGGGTGGTGGCGGTGACGGCGGCCGTGGTGGCGACGGCGCCACCACCGGCGTGAGTGTGGGCGGTAACGGCGGCAATGGTGGTGCAAGCCAGTTGGGAGCTGGCAGCGCCGGAGGCGACGGGGGCGACGGTACGGCTGTCGGCGGTAACGGTGGCAACGGCGGTAACGGTGCCGCTAAGGGCGACGTTAGGACCGGCGGTGACGGCGGCACCGGTGGTGACAGCACGTCAGCGACGCTCGTTCCCACGAACACGCTCAATCTGTCCAGCCATGGCGGCAACGGCGGCAACGGCGGCAACGGCGGTTCCGGCATGGGGGCCAGTGGAGGTGCCGGCGGCGACGGTGGTAGCGGTAATGCCGGTAATGGCGGTACCGGCGGTAGTGGCGGTACCGGCGGCGCCGGTGCTTTCGGCTTAGCGGGCGAGTCGGGGCTCGCCGCGGGCACGACTGGCGGTACCGGCGCTAACGGTGAGACCGGTGGCACCGGTGGTACCGGCGGCCACGGCGGCGCCTCCAACACCGGTAATGGCGGCAACGGCGGCAAAGCCGGTACGGGTGGCGTCGGCGGCGCCGGCGGCGTAGGTGGCGCCGGCGGGGCCGACAGCTCTGGGAACGGCCTTGCCGGTGGCACCGGCGGTATCGGCGGCGCTGGCGGCGACGCGGGGACCGCAGGCGCGGGCGGTGCTAGCAATAGCGGTACCGCCGGCGCCGACGGCGCGAGCGCGCTCGACGGCGCGGGTGGCGGCGGCGGCCGCGGCGGTACCGGCGGTACCGGGGCCAATGGTGCCGACGGCGCCAACTCCGCGACCGGGCCCGGCGGCAATGGCACGAACGGAGGCAACGGAGGCATCGGAGGCATCGGCGGTACTGGCGGTACGTCGGGCACCGGCGCGGGTGGTGCTGGCGGCGATACAGGCCAGGGCGGGAGGGCCGGTAACGGCGGTAACGGCGGCAACGGCGGCACCGGCAGTGACGGCACCGGCTACGACGGCGGTGCCGGCGGCAACGCCGGGGCGTCCGGGGCCGCCGGTAACACTCCCGGCCAGGGCGGCGCGAGCGAATCCGGCCCTGCTGGCGCGACAGGTGACATCGGTAACGGTGGCGGCGGCGCCTCCGGCGGTAACGGTGGCAACGGTGGTGCTGGCGCCGGCCCCGGCAACAGCGCCGGTAACGGTGGCGATGGCGGCGCCGCCAGTAGCGGTGATGGTTTCGGTGGCAGCGGTGGCAACGGTGGCAACGGCGGCAACGGCACCAACAACGCCAACGGCGGCAACGGCGGCAACGGCGCCGACGGCGCCACTCCTGGCGGCACGGGTACGACTCGGGGCGGCAGCGGAGGCAACGGTGGAACCGGCGGCAATGGTGCCGGCGGCAATGCCAACGGCGGTAACGGCGGTAGCGGCGGTAGCGGCGGGGACGGCGCCCTCGGCACCCCCACCGGCGGCAATGCTGGCCCGGGCGGCACCGCCGGAAATGGCGGCGCCGGCGGTAATGGCGTCGGCGCCGGCAACACAGCCGGTAACGGCGGTGCTGCCGGTAGCGGCGGCAACGGTGGTCAGGGCGGCAGCATGCCCGGAGGGACCTTCGGCGGCAAGGGTGGCGTCGGCGCTAACGGTGGCATCGGTGGCGCCGCCGGGAATGGCACCAACGGCGCCGCTGGCGGCAACGGCGGCGACGGTGGCGACGGTGGTAACGGCGGTAACGGCGGCGACGCTGCAGTGCTTCCCCGCCCCGGCGGCGCGGCCGGTACCGGCGGAGCCGGCGGCGCGGCCGGCACCGGCAGCCCTTCCGGCCAGGCAGGCAGCGGTGGCGGAAACGGCACCGCTGGCCAGGACGGTCAGATCATCCCCTGAGACCGGCCACGATGGATTGCTCCGCCACGGTCGCCGGGTCCACCTCGGACCCGGCGACCGTCGGGGCATCCGAGAAACGCGAGGAGATCATGTCCACCGCGAACACCCTGGTTCAGCTACTGCAACTACAAGCCGAGCGTTATGGCGACAAGATTGCCTTCAGCTTCTCCTACAACGGCGACGGTGAAGACGAGAGCCAGCTGACTTATCGTGAGTTGGACCTCAAGGCGCGGGCCATCGCGTCGATGCTGCAGCAGCAGGGCGCGACCGGGCAGCGGGTGCTCGTGTTCTGTCGCCCGGGTCTCGACGCGATTACCGGCTTCTTCGGCTGCGTCTACGCGGGTGCCGTCGCGGTGCCGGTGCATGAACGGTTGGCACCCCGGCTGTCCTCGGTGATCCCAGATGCCCGGGCCGGTTTCGCGATCGCCGCGCCCGACACTCCGCTGAAAGTCAAAGCCATGGTGGACACCCTGGTCGCCTTGAGCAACGGGCAGGCCCTGCGATGGCTTAGCGCCGCGGTGCCCGGCGCCGCCGCCGACAGCTGGAAGGCGCCTGACATCGACGCCGGCACCACCGCCATGATCCAGTACACCTCGGGCTCGACCACGGCGCCCAACGGTGTGGTGGTGACGCATGCCAACCTGATGCACAATCTGGGCGCCATTCGCGAGTCCTGGCCCGGGGACGATCAGCAGATCGCCGTGCACTGGCTGCCGCCGCATCACGACATGGGGCTGATCGGTGGTGTCCTGCAGACGATTTACCTGGGCTACACCACGGTGCTGATGTCGCCGGCCGCGTTCATGAAACGACCGATGGCATGGTTGGAGGCGATATCGCGCAACCATGCCACCTATACCGTCGCACCCAACTTCGCCTACGAGATCTGCGTTCAGCGCAGCACCCCGGACGAGCGGGCGGCACTTGATCTTTCGCGGCTAGCCGTCGTGATGAACGGCGCCGAGCCGGTGCGGATGGAAACCATGCGTGCCTTCTCCGACGCCTTTGCCCCGGCCGGGTTCCGGCTGGAGTCGTTCTGGCCGGTGTACGGGCTGGCCGAGGCGACTCTGTTGGTCACCGGGGGCTCGAACTCGCCGCTGCCGGTGGCACGGCAGGTGGATCGGGTTGCGCTGGAATCCGATCGCGTCATTGACGGCGCTCCGGCCGCCCCGACCACCGTGGCGCTGGTTGGTTGCGGAAAGGCTCGCGGCGGACAGCAACTCGTCATCGTCGACCCCGAAACCCACCGGCGGTGCGACGCCGACGAGGTCGGTGAGATCTGGATCGCCGGGCCCAGCGTCGCCCGCGGTTACCTGGGTAACCCCGAGAAGACGGAGCGAACCTTCGCGGTGCGCATAGCCGAGACCGGGGAGGGGCCGTTCCTGCGCACAGGCGACTTGGGCTTCTTAGACGACGGCGAGCTCTATATCGCTGGGCGTTACAAGGATCTCGTGGTGATCGGCGGCGCCAACTACTACCCGAACGACATCGAAGTCACCGTTCAGGGTTGTCATCCGGCGTTCTCGGTTGGACGCAGTGCTGCTTTTGCGGTCACACCGGAACTGGACGCCACACAACTGGTGGTGGTGCAGGAGCTGGACTGGACTGTCGGCGAGGCCGAACTCGCTCAGATAGTCGACGCGATCCAGGCTGCACTCGCCGCGCACCATGGGATTGAGGCGGACTCGGTTGTTCTAGTGCGGCAGAGAAGTATTCCGATCACCTCCAGCGGGAAGGTCCAGCGCGGCGCGTGCCGGCAACTGTTCCTCGACCGCGCTTTGCAGACGGTGGCCGAATGGCATGCACCTTTGCCCCCGGCCCTGCCCGACAACTCGACTCCGGCTGAAATGCCCGCACTCGTCAATGCCACGTTGACTGCGCAAGCATTCCGCCAGACCTGACCGCCGCGAAGTACCTGACCGCCGCGAAGTCCAGCGGTGACCGAATCTCGGCTACCGCGCTAGCCCTGGAATGCGGCGCCGATCTGTCGGCAGCTCTCACCCATTGCTGCGATCTGTGGGCGTGACAGGTGCCCGAGGAACTCGGATCGAACCGCCTGAGCATAGGTAACGTTGGCTCTTTGCAACATCTTTCGTCCCTGGTCAGTGTTGGTGGCCACCACTACACGTCTGTCACCCGGGCGCGGCGTCCGAACCACCAGCCCCCGGTCTTCAAGTCGACTGATGTGCCGTGTTATGCCGCTGGGCGGTGACAGCAACGCCTCGGCCAGGTCGCCCATCCGGGTGCCCTCGGTAGGCGAATCACAAAGGATGGTCAGAATTTTGACCTCGGCGAGCGTCAACTGGTGTGCGTCTATCAGCTTCCGATTCAATGCTTCGAACACGCCCAGGGTAGTCGTGAAGAAGTTCTGCCACGACCTCTGTTCGGCAATGTCTATGCCCGGCATGGCGCTGGCGGTTCGTCCGACATTCAGCCTCCGCATCCGTCAATCCTATGTGACGGTGCGTGATTCGACATCGATATTGCCCAAATAGCTCAAAATCCAAGCCAAATCTGACGAATTGTCCGTGCGGCACGATAAAGATGGGCAGCGCGAACATGTTTAGCTTCAATCGCTGCCAGCGGGAGGCGGCGATCGCGAAGTCGGGGAATTCGTTGAGATGCATTCGTCGGCAGTGAATTCGCTTGGCTGCGTGTCGGCAAGGCCGTTCATCAGATAGGCCATGCGCGGGTCGAGCGCCATCACAACCAGCCCGCTCGATGGGCCACGTCGGAGTGTGCCTGGGACGGTGCTCAGCGGGAGTCAACTTGGGCCACACTGAAAGTCGAGTTCTACCGTCGGCAACGGCGGGGGAAGAGTTCACCGTGGGCTGGCCCGCGCATCAAGCTCGAAAGCGTGAATGGAGGCCATCCACGCGGCCCTCCGCGAAGCCGGATTCGGGCAACACCTCGCGCCTTTGTCAGATTTCTTGCTGCCAGCGCGGGCGGCAAGACCAGCGCGCAGGCACTGTCACAACTCGCGGCGGCGCGGGCGCTGAAACAACTCGTGGACGCAGCTGAGGACCGACCCGCCCATCTGGGCGCGCGCTCGTTGTTGGCCTTCGGCCAGGCGTGCGCGCAGTTCGTCGTTGCGTTGGGCTTGCGCGACCGTTCCAGGCAGGCCCTCCCGAAATGGATTGCGCCTGCGATAGCGGCTGCTGTAGTGCTCGGAGTGATAGCGCATACGCCATCGTTTTCGAACTCATCTGACCCCTACTCGCGTTGAATCGCCTTTTATGCGCGCGATGCGGCTAGTCGTTGCCTCATTCAAAATGCGCGCTTCGGCGTGCCT
>NZ_JBJIAJ010000022.1:0-19008 GCF_045310925.1 Mycobacterium sp. SMC-15
CGGCTCAAGCGCTAACGGTGCCCCCCCCCCCCCCGCTTCCGGGCCCCGTTCGTCGGCCGCACACTCAACGCCGTCAACGCACAATGAACGCTGGCCGATAGTCGCGGGACTGCAGTGCCTGACACACCCGCCGCACGATCTCGGGAGCATGGTCGCCGGCTACCACCCGGATGACGATCCAGCCCATCCGGGCCAGCCTCTCAAGCCTGATGATGTCCTTGCGCCACTGCAGGCTGTCGACCTGATGATGTTCGCCGTCGTATTCAGCGGCCACCATGACGTCCGGCCACCCCATATCCAGGTAATAAGTGACATCGGCGGTCGGAACCGGGATCTGAGTCCGCTCCGGGGGTAACCCGGCGTCGGTCAGCAGTAGCCGCAGGTAGGTCTCCCGGGGCGACTCCGCACCCCGGTCGACCAGACCCAGCGCCCACTCCAACTGCCGCAGCCCACGCATGCGGCGATGACGCAGGGCCAGCGCCGCGACGGCGGCGACATCAAGACGAGTCGCCCGAGCCAACGCATCGAGCCGCGCGACCGCTGGCCGTGGCCGTTCGTGGCGGCCGATGTCGAAGGCGGTGCGCTCGGGTGTGGTGACGAGCATGCCGCTGTCCTGGCCGGTCAACGTCTGTACCTCGTCGTCAAGCAGGGTCTCGCGCCGGCTGATCACGCCGCCCGGCGAACGCGGGTTCGCATGCACCAGCTCGACCGGCACGTCGTCGTCAACCCATCTGGTTCCGTGCAATGCCGCGGCCGCCGCACCGGCGACGATGCCGCGCCGCCCTGACCACAGCCACGCCGCGATGGTGCGCTCACCGAGCCGCAACGACGCCTGCCCGGGCGCGTAGACGCCCGGGTGCGCGGCCCGATAGTGGGTCCGCAGCCCGTGCCGATTCAGCCGTCCGGCCGCCAGTGCCTCACTGCCAATGAACGGTTCTCCCTCCACGATCGATGAGCCTCGCCGTGTCGGGCAACCAGCGCCATTCAGCTATCCACAGGTGATTGAGTGCGCGGCGACGGCGTTGAATGTGCGGTGAGGTCGGCAGCCGCGAGACTGTGTGTCGTGCTGGCGTCAGCGCCCGTCGGATTCGCTGTCCAGGCGCAGTCCGTGCGCGGCCGCATACGTCATGGCCTGGGCGATGTCGATCCGCGTGCCGGTCAGCGATGCCGTGGTCCACAGCGTGGGATCGACCCGCGCACCCCGCAGGTCCGCCTCGTCCAGCCGGGTGCCAACAGTCCGGGCGCCGGTCAGGTCGGCGCCGCGCAGTATCGCTTTGCGCAGGTCTGCCTCCACCAGGTTGGCTTCTCGGAGCCGACAACCGCTCAGGTCCACCGCCCGTAGGTCACTGCCGCCGAGCCCGGCCAGGGTGAAGTCCACCTCGTCGAACACCAGCGGCCGCATCCGGCACTGCACGAACTGCGAGCCCAGCATGCTGCACCCGATGAACTCGGAATGCCACAGCGAGGCCCGCTCGAAGCGACAGTTGCGGAAGGCCGACCCGCGGTGCACCGACTCGCCGAAGTCGGCCCCGGTGAAGTCGCACTCGTCGAACACCGCCCGCTCGGTGCGCAGCCGCGAAAGGTCCGCATCGCGAAAGTCGTGACCGGAGAACTCGCATCCGGTCCACTCTGGGGCGGCGCTCAAGCCTGCCTCAACCGTGCGAAGCCAGGGTGGACAGCGCGTATTCGCTGATCGCGATGAGCGCGTCGCGGGCCGACCGGGGGTCACGTGCGTCGACGCTGATCACCGGAATGTGTTCGGGCAGAGCCAGGGCCTTGCGCACCGCGGCGACCGGATAGCGCGGCGCGCCGTCGAACTCGTTGACCGCGATCAGGAAGGGCAGGTTGCGGTGCTCGAAGAAGTCCACGGCGGCGAAGCTGTCCTGCAGCCGGCGGCAGTCGACCAGGATGATCGCGCCGATCGCGCCGCGCACCAGGTCGTCCCACATGAACCAGAACCGGCGCTGGCCCGGCGTACCGAACAGGTACAGCACCAAGTCGTCGGCCAGCGTGATGCGACCGAAGTCCATCGCCACCGTGGTGGTCCGCTTGTCGGGGGTGGGCTCCAGGCCGTCGATACCAGCCGAAGCGTCGGTGACCAGCGCTTCGGTGCGCAGCGGCATGATCTCCGAAACCGTGCCGACGAAGGTGGTCTTGCCGACCCCGAATCCACCGGCGATGACGATCTTCGTCGACGCCGAGTCTCTGGGAGCTGCGGGCCTACCCGAGGGCCTATCCGAGCGCTCGTAGGCCACGAAGGGTCCTTCCTATCAGGTCTCGGCGTTCCTCCCGGGTGGATGCCTCGGTCAGTGTGGCGCGCACCCGAAGGTATCCCGACGTGACCAGATCACCCACCAGGACGCGCGCGACGCCCAGCGGCAGGTTCAGTTTGGCGGAGATCTCGGCGACCGACGGCGCCCCCTGACACAGTTCGACGATCCGGCCGCGCGGATCGCTGACCGGCCATTGATTGGGCTGGGCTACTCGCAGGGTCTGCACTGGGGCCTCCAGCGGCAATGGCACGTCGGTGTGGGTCCGCCCGGCGGTCAGCGTGTACGGGCGGACCAGGTTGGCCTCGGTTTCCAGCGTGTACAGGGGTTCTGGCGCCTGCGGGCGCGCCCAGCTCTCGGGGATGTCCATCACCATTCACCGGCACCTCACGGGTGGCCGCCCCGCGACGGCGCCGATCGACGCGACGACTGGACCACAGCTCCGACTCGTTCCACCAGAACCGCCATCTCATACCCGATCTGGCCGATATCGCAGGAGGTGCTCGCCAACGTCGCCAGGTGCGAGCCGTCCCCGACTCGCATCAGCAGCAGGTAACCGTGCTCCATCTCCACCACCGACTGCAGCACCCGGCCGCCGTCGAACAACTGCGACGCCCCGGTTGCCAGGCTGGCCAATCCGGACGCCACCGCGGCCAACTGGTCGGCCCGCTCGGTGGGCAGGTGCTCGCTGGCCGCCACCGTCAGACCGTCGACCGACACCAGCACCGCGTGCGATACCCCGGGCACCTCGCGGGCGAAATTGGATACCAGCCAGTCCAACGAGCTTTCGGCGGTACGGCGCGCTGCGGTGGGATCGGTTGGGAAAGTCATTACTGGTTCTGTCCCTGGTCGGTGTCGAAGCCCGTTTCTGAGCCTTTGTCTCGGCCGTTCTCCCGGGAGTGCGATCGTGCGGCGTGCACCCCGCCGAAGTGGCTGCTGATCGACGTGCGGATAGCCGCGGGGTCCCGTTCCAGTTGCTCGTGGGCGGGCTCAGGCGGCACGCCGTTCGATGTTACCGGCTGTTCCGGGGAAGCCGGATCGTCCGCCGTGGCATCGGGGTCGTCCTGCACCGCCGGCGGCTCCTCCGCCACGGCCGAGCCGGGAACCAGTCGAGCGCCGGGCTCACGGACCGGCAGGCCGTGTTCGGTGTGGTCGACCACCGGCACGTTCTCCGCTTCGGCGGCCACCGACCAACCCCGGTCCCACACCGATTGCCAGTCCAGGTCGGCGCGCAGGCTGGCCTCGTTGGGGTCATTGCCCACCGACTCCGAGAGCATCCGCTGGTAGATCGAGTCGGTCTCGGGCTCGGCGGCCTCGGAAGTTGTAGCGCCGACTCGGGAGCGCGCCGCGAAATACCCCGACGTGTCAGCCGGAGCAAACGTTTCGGCCACCGGTTCAGGCGCCCGCTGCGGGCCCGGGACCGGTGCGCCCGCCTGCCCCCCGCCCTGCTCCTCGGCTTCCCACCACGGTTGCGGCAGCTCGCGGCGTCCGCGTTCGGCCGCCGCCGGTTGTGCTGGCGGTTCTGGTTGTGCTGGCTCTTCTGAGGGCACACCGGTGATGCCGCTGGACCCCGGGGTGCGCCGCGGCAGCAGCGAGACGACGGGACCGGGCTCGGCTGTGTCGACGTCCTCGGCGGGCTCATAGGACTGGTAGGGCTCGGGTTCGGGCTCGTAGTCGTACGGTGCGGCTTCGTACGGTTCGGCTTCGTACGGTGCGGCTTCGTACGGTTCGGGCTGCGCCGGCTCGGCGGGGGCGAAATACGGCTGGACGGCCGGCGCGAGCATCGGCGATCGCTCGGACTCCACGGCGGGCCTGACGGTCAGCAGATGCGGCGGCAAGTACACCTCGGCGGTGATACCGCGAGATCCCTGCGACGCCGGGAAAAGCCGGACCTCGATCTCGTGCCGGGCCGCCAGCCGCGAGATCACGAACAGGCCCATGTGGCGGGCGTTCTCCGGACTGAACTCGCCGCCGGCCGCCAGCCGCATATTGGCCATTCGCAGGTCGGCGTCGGTCATCCCCAATCCGACGTCGACGACCTCGACCACTACCCCACCGTCGTTCTCGAAACCGGCGACCACCCGCACCGGCTCCGTCGGCGCCGAATAGCGCAGCGCGTTGTCGATCAGTTCCGCGAGCAGGTGCACGCAATCCGCCGCGGCGCCGCCGATCACGGTGGTGTCGGGCACCAGCACGGTCTGCACCCGGTCGTAGCCCTCCACCTCCGAGGCGGCCGCGCTGATCAGGGTCGCCAGCGGAACCGGCCGGCCCCGCTCGTGCGGAACCCGGGCACCGGCGAGCACCAGCAGGTTTGCGCCGTTGCGCCGCATCCGGGCGGCCAGGTGGTCCAGCCGGAACAGGCTCTCGAGCCGGTCGGGGTCGTCCTCGTTGCGCTCCAACCGGTCGATGAGGGCCAGCTGCTGGTCCACCAGGGACCGGTTGCGCCGCGACATCGTCTCGAACATCTCGTTGACCAGGCGACGCAACCGGGCCTCGTCACCGGCGAGCAGCAGCGCTTGGGCGTGCAGTTCGTCGACGGCGTGGGCGACCTGCCCCACCTCCTCGGTGGTGTAAACGGGCAGCGGGGCGGGGTCGCGGTCTGAACCGGGCACGCCGGCACGCAACCGGGCGATCTCCTGTTCCAGGTCGGTGTGGGCGACCTGCAACGCACTGTCGCGCAGGGTGCGCAGTGGGCGCACCAGCGAGCGCGCCACCAACCACACCGCCAGCAATGTGGCGGTGATCGCGGCCAGCACCAGCACGATGTCGCGCAGGGCGGCGGCGCGCCGGTCCGCGGCCCGGTCTTCCACCGCCGCGGTGACCGCACCGGTGTTCTCACTGATCAGCCGGGCGGCGATCTGGTCGGTGGTACGGATCGAGTCGCGCAGCACCGGATTGTTGGGCAGCACCTGTTCGGGGTCGGACATGATCGACATCCGGGTCACCAGCTGCTGTTGCAACGATTTGGCCTCCGGGGAGTCCACGCCGAGCACCTCGGACATCCCGAACAGGGTCGACGGCTCGGTACCGGCCAGCGTCATCATCGAGCTGCGCAACTCGGGATCGGGAAGCTCGCCACCCCGATTGACCAGCAGTTCCTGCATCATCATCTGGCCTCGTGCACCGACCGCACGACTGAGACCCTCGGTCTGAGCCCGGATCCGCTCACTGTCCACCCGCACCGACCCGTTGATGGCGTCCTCGGCGGTCAGCAGGATCGGCGCGTAGCCGGTCACCTCGTCTCGCAATCCCACACCGGTGGTCGAGACCAAGCTCAACAGCCCCTGGCCACGCTCGATCAGCGTCTCCACCCCGGAGCGGACATCGGTCGCCACATCGGTGTGCGACAGCCGGGACTGAAGCTCGTACTTGCGGTTCTCGAAGTTCTTTCGGGCACCCTCGGCGTCGCCGTCGGAGGACGCGGCCACCAGCGCGTCGCCCAGCGCCGACATGTAATTGGTGACCGCCGGGATCATCTCGGCGCGGTCGGCGACCAGACGGAGCCGGTTGGCCTCAGTGAGCGCATTGGAGATCCGCAGCCCGCCGAAGAGCCCGGCCAGCGCCAGCGGCAGCAACGCGATCGCCAGCACCTTCCACCGCACCGGCCAGTTGCGTACCGACCACCGCGATGGGCGTTTTACCGCCGCAGCCTCCGGCTGATGGGCGTCCTCGGCCGATTCGTCCAGGACCTGGTCCACCCCTTCTGGGTGGTCAAAGAGCGTCACCGGTCAGTGGCCGATTCGCCGACCGCTCGGCTGAAATTCACCGTCTGCGCCTCATTCATCGGACTCTCCGGGGACATCGCACCCGCACAGCGGGTTGCGGTGCGTTTCACGGCATAGCAATTCGACGAGTATGACAGTCGACTGCAGGCATGACCAGAATTTTTACTGAACAGAACACTTTCCGAGACCTTCGCGTGTCTTGGCGAACTCTGGTCGAGCAAACAGACCGAGAAGCCATGATCGCCCTCTAATCCGGGCGTTGCCCTGCGAGACAACCCACTGGAGTACTTCGCAGAGGTCACCGAGAACGTGCCACCGCGTCGGCGGTCGCGTCACACAACCGAATAAACGCAGGGCACTAGACCCCGGCGAGCCGGGTCTAGTGCCCTGCAGAAAGAAAAGGCCGCGCCATAACAAAGGCGCTAGCCCCTCAGCACAAATGCTCCTGCGCGGCTGTTATGAAAATCCGATAATTATCCTGAGCGGCCGGGAGCGTGGTTGCAACCATCTGGTCTGGCGTCAACCCCAGCTGCAGCTGGTTGCACACGTCGTGACCGTTCGCGATTGCCACGTCCGGACGCGTGATGAGACCCGGCGCCAACGGGTGTCCTGTCGCACCGAAACTCATGGCCGACCAACCGTTTTCGCGCAATGCATCAACGAAGGTCTGCTCATCGGCGTGAGCTGCGGGCGCAGTCAGAACCCCAACCGAGAGTCCTATCGCTGCAATGGGAGCAACCACCCCCGCTTTACCAAAAGGCATTTCGATTCCCTATTCTTTTTGTGATCGCTATGGTTCGGAATGCGAGATTACCGCGCCCGGACAAGGTGCGCGATTTGTCCGGGGAATTCATCTCGAAGCGAAAGCCAAAGTTCAGTTTTCGACAGCCATTGCGCGAGTTTGTCACGCCGCCGGGACGCCCCGGACCGGCGCGGCAATCCGCGCCGGGCATAGCCTGCCTGGTACCGCAACGACCGGAGGTCGGTCGCTTCCCACTTGCTGTCATACGAGGATGCTGTTGTGTTCAAAGTGATGTTCTATTCGCCCCGCATCCCGCCCAACACCGGCAACGCGATTCGGATGGTGGCGGCGACCGGCGCAGAGCTTCATCTGGTGGAGCCCATGGGTTTCGACCTGTCCGAACCAAAGCTTCGGCGGGCCGGCTTGGACTATCACGATCTGGCTTGGGTGCGGGTGCACGCGTCGCTGCCGGCGGCATGGGAGGCGCTGGGCGACGCTCGGGTGTTCGCGTTCACCGCCGGCGCCCACATCCCCTACACCGATGTGAGCTATCAGCCCGGCGACGTGCTGATGTTCGGCCCCGAACCCACCGGCCTGGACGAGGCGACACTGGCCGACCCACACATCACCGCGCGAGTGCGCATCCCAATGCTGGCCGGGCGGCGGTCACTGAATCTGTCGAACGCCGCCGCCGTCGCGGTCTACGAGGCGTGGCGCCAGCACGGGTTCGCCGACGGGGCGTAGCCACCTTCAGCCCAACCTCCGAGTGAGGCCGTTCCCCGACGTACTTGTCACCGCTCGGCGAGACCGTGTACCGTCCTGTCTATACCCATACCCCCTATGGGTATAGACAAAGGGAGGAACTCATGACGTCGGCGACGGCAGTGGATTGGCACTTGCGAGGCGAGTGGTTTGACGTGTGCAGCTGCAAACTGCCCTGCCCGTGCAGTTTCGCCCAGGAGCCCACCCACGGAGACTGCCTGTTCACCCTGGTTTGGCAGGTCCACGAGGGGCACTACGGCGACATCGACCTCGCCGGCCTGGGCGTGATCGCCCTCGGCGAGTTCGAGGGAAACATGTGGGTCGACGATCCCGACGCCACGATGAAATTGATGTTCTACATCGACGCCAAAGCGGACACCGACCAGCGCTACGCCCTCGAGCGCATCTTCACTGGGAAAGAGGGCGGTTGGCCGGGCGAATTCGGCAGCCTGATCGGCACGCTGGACAAGATCGAGTACGCGCCGATCACCTTCGAAGCCGCCGATGATCTGGCGTACTGGCGCGCGGAGATACCGGGCAAGGTCGACGTACGTGTCGAGGCGCTCACGGGCCCGACGTCGGATCCGAACCGGCGGGTCACCACCGCCAACGCACCAGGCGCGGAGGTCGGCCCGGGCCAGGTGGCGACGTGGGGCGTAGTCAAACGCGACCAGGCAAAGGGTTTCGAGTACTCCCACGAATACCGCGGCGGCTCAAGCAAACACTTCCCCTTCGACTGGCAACCGCACGCGGATAGCCCAGGAGCCCAGCAGGACAGTGCGGGCGTCGACAGCCGTTCAGGTTGCCATTGCGGCACCTAATGCACCGTAGAAGAAGCGATTTCACCACCACTGAAAGGAAAGACGATGGGAATCTTCCGCAAATTCAGCACCAAGTTCGGCGAGCACAAGCGCCGAGCTGCCACCACGTTGGCCTTCACCGGCATCGCGGTGGCAGTCTTCATCGCCGGAGCCTGGGCAGGATCCTCCGGAGCACTCACCTTGGGCCAGACTCCGGCTATGACGTCGCACGCCATGCACGCACCCGGGGCCAACGGCCATGAGCCCGAGGAATCATGCTGCGACAAGCCGATGCCCGCCGGCGAGATGGGCCCGGGCATGAAGAAGCACGGCGAGATGGGCCACGACGAGATGGGCCCGAACATGAAGAAGCACGGCGAGATGGCGCGCGACGAAATGGGGTCGAACAAGCCTATGAAGCCGGGCATGCCCATGCACAAGTCGGACAAGAAGTGCTGCGACAAGCCGTGATTCGCGACCGGAAAGGGAGTTTTCGTGCTTGACACCATCTATGGCCTGCCGGCGCATCCGCTGCTTGCACACCTGGTTGCGGCCTTGGTTCCCGTGACCGCCCTACTGGCCGTACTTGCCGTGCTCTGGCCCGGCGCACGACGCCGCATCAGTGGCGCCGCGTTGTTCGTCGCGGTGGGCACGCTGATCGCGATCCCGCTGACCACCACGGCCGGCAGCTGGCTCCAGCAACGGGTGATGGGAGGTGAGATCCTCCAGCGTCACGCCGCGTTAGGGTCTCAGCTGGTCCTCTGGTCCGCGCTGCTCACCATCGCCATGATCGGGTGGTGGGCGCTGCATACCCCACTGTTTGCCGACGAAGTGGGCGCGATGTCACCGGCGATCCGTCGCATCGGCATCACCGTCACCGGAGCAGGCACTCTGGTATTCGCGGCCGTGTCGACGTGGCTGGTCGTCCGCATCGGCCACACCGGCGCCCAGTCGATGTGGGGCGGCATGGGATGTTGACGATAGGTGTTGGGTTCGCTTGTCCCGGAACCTGGTTGGGATACTCACCCAGACCCGGACCTCACCAACTGTCCCAGTGCGCCACCTGCTCGGCCGGCAGCCGCTTGGCCGGCTTGAAGTCGGTGCCCTTGGTGTAGGCGATCGGGAACAGCCCACCCTGGCTGTACTTCTCGTAAGGAATGCCGAGGACGTCGGCGGCCTGCTGCTCGCCGTCCCCGAGCAGGTGCAGGGTGGTCCAGCAGGAACCCAGTCCACGGTTACGCAACGCCAGGCAGTAGCTCCACGCAGCCGGGAACAGCGACGCCCAGAACGATGCGCCGAACCCCAGCGACGCCGTCTCAGGCTTGCCCTCCAGGCAGGGGATCATCAGCACCGGTACGTCCTGCAGGTTCTCGGCCAGATATCTGGCCGAGCCGCTGACGAACTCCATCCGCTCACTGCGCACGTCGCCCTCGCCGTAGTCCGGCTTCATCCGGTTCAGATACGGCATGGCGTTCGCGCGGTAGATGTCGGCAAGCGCCTGCTTCTTGACCGGGTCGGTGACGAACATCCACTGCCAGCCCTGAGCGTTGGATCCGGTGGGTGCCTGCAGGGCGATCTCGAGACAGTCCATCAGCACCTCGCGGGGAACCGGCTTGTCGAGGTCAAGCCGCTTGCGGACCGATCGGGTGGTGGTCAGGACTTCGTCGGCGGACAAGTTGAGGTTCATGGCCTGGAGGTTACCGCCGGGCTTGCTGCGGCGGTCCAGCTTCGGCTCTCCTGCGTCGAACCTCGCTGACCGCCGGGCTTGCTGCGGCGGTCCAGCTTCGGCTCTCCTGCGTCGAACCTCGCTGACCGCCGGCGGCTACCGAAAGTCCCGGGAGCGCGAACTCACAGTCAACTCAAGGGCGCCCAGCCGGTCGGCCAGCACGGTGACCGCCCCGCTGGCGTTCTGCACCCGTCCGCGGATCAGCAGTGCCGTCGCGGTCTGCGCCAGCCGTCGATGCCGAGCCCACACCCCCGGTGTACACAGCACGTTGACCATCCCGGTCTCGTCCTCGAGGTTGACGAACGTGATTCCGCGGGCGGTCGACGGCCTTTGCCGGTGCGTCACCGCCCCGGCCACCAGCACCCGGGTGCCGTCGGGAACCGCGGTCAGCCGCACAGCCGGAATCACCCCGAGCGCATCGAGGTCGGCGCGCAGGAACTGGGTCGGGAAGCTGTCGCAGGAGACCCCGGTGGCCCATACGTCGGCAGCCGACAACTCGATCTCGCTCATCCCGGGCAGGGCCGGGGTATGCGTCGCGACCCCCACCCCGGGCAGCCGGTCCGGCCGCTGCCCCGCCGCAGCCCCGGCCGTCCACAGCGCCTCTCGGCGTGACACGCCGAAACCGGCGAACGCGCCGGCCGTCGCCAACGCCTCAGTCTGGGGCACTGAAAGCTGAACCCGCGCAGTCAGGTCCAGCATCGAAGCGAATGGGCCATGGGCCTCGCGGTCGGCCACCAGCCGCTCGGCGAGGTCGGTTCCGATGCCACGGACGGCACCCAGCCCGAGCCGGACCTGCGTTCCGGCTTCGGCCAGCGTGGCGTGCGCCAGACTGGCGTTGACGTCTGGTCGATGCACAACGACGCCGTGCCGGCGGGCATCGGCAACCAGCGACTGCGGCGAATAGAAGCCCATCGGCTGGGCCCGGAGCAGCGCGGCGCAGAACGCCGCCGGGTAGTGCAGCTTGAACCAGGCCGAGTAGAACACCAGCGACGCGAAGCTCATCGCATGACTCTCCGGAAATCCATAGTTGGCAAAGGCTTCCAGCTTCTCGTAGATCCGATCAGCCACCTCGCCGGTGATGCCGTGACACTCGGCCATGCCGGAGTAGAACCGGTCGCGCAACCGGCGCATCCGCTCCGGTGACCGTTTGGAGCCCATCGCGCGGCGCAGCTGGTCGGCTTCGCCCGCGGTGAACCCGGCACAGTCCACCGCCAGCGTCATCAGCTGTTCTTGAAACAGCGGAATTCCCAAGGTTTTCTCCAGCGCCCTGGCCATGCACGGATGCTCATAGGTCACCGGGTCGATACCGTTGCGGCGGCGAATATAGGGATGCACCGATCCGCCTTGGATCGGCCCGGGGCGGATCAGCGCCACCTCCACCACCAGGTCATAGAACACCCGTGGGCGCAGCCTCGGCAGGGTGGCCATCTGCGCGCGCGACTCCACCTGAAATACCCCGACCGTGTCGGCGCGCGCCAGCATCTCGTACACCGCCGGCTCGGACAGGTCGATCGCGGCCAGGTCCACCTCGACACCGCAATGCTGCGCCACCAGGTCGATCGCGTAGTGCAATGCCGAGAGCATCCCCAGCCCCAGCAGGTCGAATTTCACCAAACCGATTGCCGCGCAGTCATCTTTATCCCACTGCAGCACGCTCCGTCCGGGCATCCGGGCCCATTCCACCGGGCATACGTCGGCGATCGGGCGGTCACAGATCACCATGCCGCCGGAGTGGATGCCCAGGTGCCTGGGCAGGTCGGCGACCTGGTTGGCCAGCTCGATCACCTGTTCGGGGATGCCCTGCAGATCAGAGTCCTCCCGGCCGGGCGGGCCCCATCGACTCAACTGCTTACTCCAGGCGTCCTGCTGTCCCGGTGAATAGCCCAGCGCGCGGGCCATATCCCGCACGGCACTGCGTCCCCGGTAGGTGATGACGTTGGCCACCTGGGCGGCGTGATCTCGACCGTATTTGCCGTAGACGTACTGGATCACCTTTTCACGCTCATCCGACTCGATATCGATGTCGATGTCGGGCGGGCCGTCGCGGGCCGGAGACAGAAAGCGCTCGAACAGCAGTCCGTTGGCCACCGGATCCACCGCGGTGATACCGAGGGCGTAGCAGACCGCGGAGTTGGCCGCCGATCCCCTGCCCTGGCACAAGATGTCGCTGCGCCGGCAGAACTGGGTGATGTCGTGTACCACCAGGAAATATCCGGGAAAACCAAGCTGGGCAATGACTTCCAGCTCACGCTCGATCTGGGCGTAAGCGGCCGGCATGCGCTCGGGCGGGCCGTAGCGCCCCACCGCGCCGTCCAGGGTGAGCCGCCGCAGCCAGCTGTCCTCGGTGTGACGGTCCGGGACGGCAAACGGCGGCAGCCGTGGGGCGATCAGCGTCAGCGGAAAGGCGCACTGTTCGCCGAGTTCGGCTGCCGCCGGCACGGCCGCCGGATGCGCCGCGAACAATCGGGCCATCTCGGCGCCGGACCGCAGATGCGAGCCGCCCAGCGGAGCCAGCCGGCCGGCGGCGACGTCCAGCGACTGGCGGGCGCGCACCGCACCCAGCGCCATCGCCAGCCGGCCCCGATCCGGCCGGGCGAAGTGCGCGCCGGTGGTGGCCACCAGCCCCACTCCGAACCGGGGCGCCAAACCGGCCAGCGCAGCATTGCGCTCGTCGTCGCACGGATCGGAGTGCCGGGTCAGCTCCACACTGACTCGCCCGGCCCCGAATCGGTCCACCAGATCGGCCAGCGCCGCGGCGGCCGCATCCGGGCCGCCGGTGGCCAGCGCGTGGCGAACGTGCCCCTTACGACAGCCGGTCAAGATGTGCCAGTGCCCGCCCGCCGCCTCGGTCAGCGCATCCAGATCGAAACGCGGCCTGCCCTTCTCGCCGGCCAGGTGCGCGGCGGCGATCTGCCGCGACAACCGCCGGTAGCCCTCCGGGCCGCGGGCCAGCACCAGCAAGTGCGGGCCGGGCGGGTCCGGGTCGTCGGTGCGCGCCACCCTCCCAAGCGACAATTCGGCGCCGAAGACGGTGGCCATATCCAGCTCGGCCGCAGCCTCGGCGAACCGCACCACCCCGTATAAACCGTCGTGATCGGTCAGCGCGATCGCCCGCAGGCCCAGCCGGGCAGCCTCGGCGACCAGTTCCTGCGGGTTGCTGGCCCCGTCCAGAAAGCTGTACGCCGAGTGCGCGTGTAACTCGGCGTAGGGCGGAAAAGACACTGTTCGCCCAGTCGGCCGCAGCGGCTCGACCTGCGGAGACGGCGAGCCGTGATCGGTCGACACACCGGCCGAATTACCGGTGTGACGAGGCTTACCATCTAGAACACGTTCTATTTCCGCCCAGCTAGACGGCCCGCTGCTCCAACTCACACCTTCCAAGATATCGAACATATGTGCGAAACACCCTGGGATGGGTGTGAAAAAGAACTTTGATGCACTAATCTGTGTCAGTTCCGGCACGATGCGAAAGGGCCACTGCTTTCATGTTCGGCGCTCTCAGACGCGCGTGGTTACCCCTACTCATCGTCATAGTCGTCGCGGTGGGGGGGTTCACTGTGCAGCGAGTCCGCGGCTATTTCGGAGCCGACGACAGCGGCAATGGGACCGTCCCGTTCGAGGACACCAAGCCGTTTCACCCCAAGGTCGTGGTCTACGACATCTTCAGCCCGGACGGCACCTACGCCGACATCAACTACCTGGACCTCGATGCCACCCCACAGCGGATCGACGGCGCCAGCCTGCCGTGGTCGCTGACCCTGTCGACCACCAATCCGGCGGTGAGCCCCAACATCGTCGCCCAAGGTGACGGCGCCACCATCGGTTGCCGCGTCACCATCGACGGCGTCATCAAAGAAGAAAGAATCGCCACCGGCCCCGTGAGCGCCCAGACCTTCTGCATTGTGAAATCCGCATGAGCAAGCACACCAGCGACGACACCCCGACCGAAACGCTGCCGGCCGCGCAGCCGCCCAAGCGCGGCGGGATCCCGGCGTGGATCCGCCGGCTCGCGGTACCCATCATCCTGGCCTGGTTGGCGATCACCGTACTGGTGAATGTCGTTGTGCCGCAGCTCGACGAGGTCGGGAAGATGCGCGCGGTGTCGATGGCCCCCCGCGACGCTCCGTCGATGATCGCGATGATGCGCATCGGCAAGGTGTTCGACGAGTTCAAATCGGACAGCTCGGCGATGGTGGTCCTCGAAGGCGACCAGCCGCTCGGCGACGACGCGCACAAGTATTACGACCAGTTGGTCACCAAGATGGAGGCCGACCACACCCACGTCGAGCACATCCAGGACTTCTGGAGCGACCCGCTGACCGCGGCGGGGTCCCAGAGCCCGGACGGCAAGGCCGCCTACGTTCAGGTGTATCTGGCGGGCAACATGGGCGAGACCCTGGCCAACGAATCGGTCGAGGCCGTCCAGCAGATCATCGCCGACACCCCGGCGCCCGAGGGCGTGCACGCCTATGTCACCGGCGGGGCCGCCCTCAACGCTGATCAGCACATCGCCGGCGACAAAAGCCTGAAGATCATCACCGCGCTGACGTTCGTGGTGATCATCACGATGCTGCTGTCCATCTACCGGTCCATCGGCACAGTGCTGTTGGTGCTGGGCATGGTGGTCTTCGAGCTGAGCGCTGCCCGCGGCGTGGTGGCCGTGTTGGCTTACTACAACATCATCGGCCTGTCGACGTTCGCGGTGAACCTGCTGGTGACACTGGCCATCGCCGCCTCGACGGACTACGCGATCTTCCTGCTGGGCCGCTATCAAGAGGCCCGAGCGCTCGGCGAGGACAAAGAGTCGGCCTTCCACACCATGTATCACGGCACCGCGCACGTGATCCTGGGCTCGGGTCTGACCATCGCCGGCGCGACTTTCTGTCTGCACTTCACCCGACTGCCCTACTTCCAGTCGCTGGGCGTTCCGCTGGCGATCGGCATGTTGGTCATCGTGCTGGCCGCCCTCACCTTCGGCTCGGCGGTCGTGGCGGTGGCCAGCCGCTTCGGCATGCTGGAGCCCAAGCGGGCCATGCGAATCCGCACCTGGCGGCGGATCGGCGCGATGATCGTGCGCTGGCCGGGACCGGTGCTGGTGGCCACCACGGCGGTCTGCCTGATCGGCCTGCTCACGCTGCCGGGGTACAAGACCAACTACAACGACCGGCAGTACCTGCCGGACTACGTGCCGGCAAACATCGGCTACGCCGCCGCGGACCGGCACTTCTCCCAGGCCCGGATGAGTCCGGAACTGCTGATGATCGAGACCGACCACGACCTGCGCAACCCGGCCGACTTCCTGGTGATCAACCGAATCGCCAAGCGGGTGTTCGAGGTGCCGGGCATCGGGCGGGTGCAGACCATCACCCGGCCGCTGGGCACGCCGATCGAACACACCACGATCCCGTTCGCGATCAGCATGCAGGGCACCACCCAGCAGCTGAACATGAAGTACCAGCTCGACAGCATGAAGAACATGCTCAAGATGGGCGACGACATGGCGGTCTCTGTCCAGAGCATGAAGGACATGCTCGAGGTCACCCGCGCGATGTCCGAGACGACCCACAGCATGGACCTCAAGATGCACCACATGCTCGACGACATCCAGCGGATGCGCGACTCGATCGCCGACTTCGACGACATGTGGCGGCCGATGCGCAGCTACTTCTACTGGGAGCCGCACTGCTTCGACATCCCGATCTGCTGGTCGATCCGGTCGATTTTCGACGTGATGGACGGCCTCGACCAGATGACCGAGGATTTCGAACAGGTCCTGCCCGACATCGACAACCTCGACCGGCTGATCCCGCGGATGCTCGAGATCATGCCGCCGATGATCGAGACGATGGAAAACATGCGGACCACCCAGCTGAAGATGCAGTCCACCATGGAGGGCCTGCAGCTTCAGATGGAGAAGATGATGGAAGGCCAGAACGCCATGGGCAAGGCGTTCGACGAGTCCAAGAACGACGACTCGTTCTACCTGCCGCCCGAGGCGTTCGACAACCCCGACTTCAAGCGCGGCATGAAGATGTTCCTGTCCCCCGACGGGCACGCGGTGCGGTTCATCATCAGCCATGAGGGCGATCCGATGTCCCCGGAGGGCGTCAGCCACATCGCGCCGATCAAGCACGCCGTGCACGAGGCGCTCAAGGGCACCCCGCTGGAGGGCTCCAAGGTCTATCTCGGCGGCACCGCGGCCATGTTCAAGGACATGAAGGACGGGTCAGCCTACGACCTGATCATCGCCGGCATCGCCTCGCTGTGCTTGATCTTCATCATCATGCTGCTGATCACCCGGGCCGTGGTGGCCTCGGCGGTGATCGTCGGCACGGTGCTGCTTTCACTGGGCACGTCGTTCGGTATCTCGGTGCTGATCTGGCAGCACATCATCGGCCTGGACCTGCACTGGATGGTGCTGGCGATGTCGGTGATCATCCTGTTGGCGGTCGGCTCGGACTACAACCTGCTGCTGGTCTCCCGGATGAAGGAAGAACTGCACGGCGGACTCAAGACCGGCATCATCCGCGCTATGGGCGGCAGTGGCTCCGTGGTCACCTCGGCCGGCCTGGTGTTCGCGTTCACCATGATGTCGATGCTGGTCTCCGACCTGCGCGTGATCGGTCAGGTGGGTTCCACCATCGGCCTGGGTCTGCTCATCGACACCCTGGTGATCCGCTCGTTCATGACGCCGTCGATCGCCGCGCTGCTGGGCCGTTGGTTCTGGTGGCCGCAGCGGGTGCCGTTGCGGCCGAGTCCGGTGGCGCAGCAGGCCGTGGCCCGGGCGAGCGAGCCGGCGTCGGTCAGCTGACGCTGACCGTTATGACGGCGGGCGGACGACGACCACCGGCGTGTGCGCCGACTGCACCACCGCCTGGCTGACCGAGCCCAGCAGCATGCCGGTGAAGCCGCCGCGGCCGTGGCTGCCCAGGACCACCAGCTGAGCCTCCTGGGATTGGTCGACGAGTTGGTCGGCCGGTCGGTCATCGACGACCACCCGGCGCACCGTGACGTCGGGGTAGCGCTCCCGCCAGCCCGCCAACCTTTCGGCCAGGGCCAATTCGGCTTCCGAGGCCATGGCCGCGGTGTCGATGCCGGGGAAGTCCAGCAGTCCGGTGTCGTGCCAGGCATACACCGCGATCAGTTCCACCCCGCGCAGCGAGGCCTCTTCGAACGCCAGCGCGGTTGCGGCCTCCGACACCGGCGACCCGTCGATACCGACGACCACCGGTGCGGTGTCGGGACGCAGATGGTCTTCGTGGATGACCACGACCGCGCAGTGGGCGTGACGCACCAGCGACGAGCTGACCGAGCCGAGCAACAGCCGGCGCATCCGCCCGTGCCCACGCGACCCGACCACCAGGCGGGCGGCCTCGCGACTCATGTCCACCAGCATCGGCACCGTGGAGCCCACCACGGTCTCGGCGGCGACCCGCGTCGCGCCGGCCGCCTCGGCGATCTCGACGGCCTCACGCAGGTGGTGTTCGCCCTGGTCACGCTGCCACTCGGTGTAGCCGGGCGGCATCGGCGTCTCGGGGAACGTCATCACCACCGGGGACGCCAGCACGTGCACCAGGGTGAGCGGCAGGTTGTGCAGCACGGCGTCACGCGCCGCCCAGTCGACTGCCGCGACCGACGACGGCGATCCGTCGACACCGACCAGGATTCCGGGAGTGGACGACATCGGGGCTCTCCTTGTGTTCGGGGAACTCTCTAGACCCCTACCACGCTAATCGGAGCGCGGCTGTGGCACCGTGGTGGACATGGTTGGCATGTCGGTCACGATCGACCCGCGCCGGCATGACGCGGTGCTGTTGCGGCTCGACGGCGGTGCCGACACGGCGGCGCTGACCGAACGCCTGCGAGAGGCCGGGGTGCGGGTGGCCGCGGTGGGCTCCGACAGTTCCGGCGCCGAACTGGTGGCTGCCGCCACCGGGTTGGCGGCGCGACCGGGCCGCTGCGTGGTGCTCACCGACTCCGAATCGGGGGTAATCGCCGCTCGCAGTGCCGGATTCGCCCTGGTGATCAGTGTGGCGCGCGATGGCGGTGACGCAGTGGTGGCTGACCCGAGCGCAGTACAGGTGCGAACCGGTGACCGGCCGATGTCGGCGTTGCCGGATGCGATGACGGCTGCGGAGTTGCGCGGCCTCGACCACCCGGCGGTGTTCTTCGACTTCGACGGGACCCTGTCGGACATCGTCGACGATCCCGACGCGGCCCGGCCGGTGGCCGGCGCGGTGGATGCGTTGACCGCGTTGGCGGCCCAATGCCCGGTCGCGGTGCTGTCCGGTCGCGACCTGGCCGACGTGCGGGCCCGGGTGGGGCTGGACGGGATCTGGTATGCGGGCAGCCACGGCTTCGAGCTGATCGGGCCGGACGGCTCACACCACCAGAACGACGCCGCCGTCGATGCCGTGCTGGTGCTGGCCGCCGCGGCCGGATCGCTCACCGAGCAACTCGGCGCGATTCCGGGAATCATGGTGGAACACAAGCGCTTCGCCGTCGCCGTGCACTACCGCAACGCCGCCAGGGATCGGGTCGGCGAGGTACTGGCGGCAGTGCGCGATACCGGCCGGCGCCGCGGGCTGCGGGTCACGACCGGGCGTGAGGTGATCGAGCTGCGCCCCGAGATCGACTGGGACAAGGGCCGTACGCTGTACTGGCTGCTGGATCGGATGACCGGGGTGGCCACACCGCTGTTTCTCGGCGACGACATCACCGACGAGGACGCATTCGACGCGGTTGCCGAACTGTCGGGCGCCGGAATAGTGGTGCGACACAACGACGACGGCGACCGCGCGACCGCGGCGCGCTACGCACTGGAGAGTCCGGCGCAGGCGGCCGAGTTCACTGCGCAGTTAGCCAAGCACCTGGCCGCCGGCTGACCCTCCCCGGCCCCTCCCCGCCGAGCGTGCATTGCTCCTATGTCAAGCGGCGGCTAGGTCGTGGGTTTGTGGTGGGGTGTGATTGTCGGTGAGCAGGC
>NZ_JBJIAJ010000023.1:0-16642 GCF_045310925.1 Mycobacterium sp. SMC-15
CCCGAGTCCCCAAGCGCGCACAATCACGTGAGGCAACGAACCCGCCCTCGCGCGCATCTTGACGTGAGGCAACACGGCCCCGACAAGTCACGGAACTCATCCACCCGCCAAAACTGCTGTGACACATGTGAATGCAGTGACAATCCGGGAGGAGAATACGGCGCGAATCAACCATTGCCCACCGATGGCCGCAAGCGTAGATTCGACTGCGAAGCAGGCTCGGACATGACCGTAATCCGAAGAGCTGGACAAGAGGGTGAAAGCCAGCCGCGCTGGAAGTGTAGACGCTCCCCTGTCAGTCCGAGCCTGCCCTAATTTCCCGGTGGCGGCCCCAATCCGGAACCACATGAATAGTTGCCCGGCTTTGAGCGACAAGCCTCAACGGGGCGCATACCACGCGCCCGCGTGAGTTGCTCAAAGCCGGGCAACTTTCCTATCCCCCGGGCGCCGCCAAGCCCCCCGGGGGTCGCCAATCAGAGCTTCAGGTGCAGCACATCGGCCAGCGGCCGCCGCGGCGTCGGCACCGGGGGCTTCTCCAGCGCCGGCGCGCCGCCGACGCGAACCAGCACCTGAGGCAGGTCGCCGCCGCCGACCAGTCCGGCCAGCAGCGCCCGACCGGCCGGCACCTCGGTCAAATGCGTTACCGGACAGGTCGACAAGCCGGCCATGGTGCACTCCAGTAGCACCGTCGAGAGTGCTTCGCCGCAGGCCAGCGCATCCGCCGGCTCGTCACTGGCGGTCGCCAACAGCACGATCTTCGAATGGTCGTCGCCGACTTCGATGCGTCGTTCCCGGTTGTGGGTGACCGGGAATGTCCGCCCGATGTCCACCCGGTCGCTTTCGGCGGCCGAGACCAGCGCGCTCTCCGGGATCCCGTCGGAAACCTCGAATGGCGCTGTCCACCAGCCGAGTTCAGCGTGATACGACGAGTCGTACAGACGCAGCGCCTCGGTGAGTTCGGAGGCCTCGGCCAGCTTGGAGCGCAGCTCGTCGGGAAGCACGCTCAGCCGTACCGGTCCGGTCACCGTGTCGTACAGCACGGTCTCGAAGGGCTCCCAGTTGCTCGGCGCCATGAAGGGCAGTCGATCGGTGTGCCGCGTCAGTATCGCGCCGGCGCGATAGCGATCCAACTCGGTGACCCGGTCTGCGGCGAGGAATCCGATAGAGGCCAGGTACTCCGGATGCGCGGCATCGGGGAACCGCTCGACCTCGGACGTCCAGCCGGCCGCGGCCATCGCGACCCGCAGGTGATCCAGCACCGCGCCGCAACTGATCAACGCCTCCCGGGCCGACTGGTCGCCGTGCACGCCACGGGTCGGATCCAGATACAGGTCCAGCCGCCCACCGTCGGCCACCCATCGCCACGGCTGGCTGTTGTGCAACGACGGCGCCCGGCAGGCCAACCGCACCGCTTCGGTCAGAACCTCGTAATCCACGGTCGTGTCCAACATCAGCCACCTCCCACGGGTCTGTCGCCTTCAGGCTCCCAGCCCGTATCCAGGCGCAAAAGAGGCGTTAGTCACCGGCCGGTCGGCGTTGGACCCCGCATCAGTCCTCGGCGCGGTGCCGGACGCGGAACAGATTCACCTCGCTCTTGATGCCCTTGAGGTGACGTCCGCCGGCGAACGACCATTGGAAGACGTCAGATTCGGCCAACGCCACCCGCACCGGCTCAGCGACCAGCACGGTGCCCGGCCGGGCGACCCCGGTGATTCGGCTCGCGGTGTTCACCGGGCTACCGAACCAGTCCCCGACCCGGCTCACTGCCTCCCCGGACGCGACGCCGGCACGAAGCCGAGGCAGGGTGTCGTCGGCCTGGGCCGCCTCGACCAGCCGCAGCACCGCATCGACCAGCGGCGCCGGCTCCGGGCAGACGAACATCACCGCGTCGCCGATGGTCTTGATGAACCGCACCGGAGGAACGGCGATCTCGCGCCCCAACACAGTCAGGCGCTCGGCGAGCTGCACCAGGTCTTCGGGCGGCACCATCTCCCCGAGCCGGGTGAAGCCGACCAGGTCGGCGAATGCCACGGTGATCTGGCGCGCTCCCGGCAGCGGTGCGCCCGCCAAGCGCTCTCCGGCGGTGACGGCGTCGATGTCGAGCTGATGACGCAGCTGCACCATCAGCATGTCCTGGACGAAGGGGCCCAACATCGGCGCCAGCCCGGCCACCAGGTCCCGTGACCGCTGGGCGATCTGCAGCTCGGTGACGCCCGGTTCGCCGATCGCGGACAACACCGTGAAGCGCATGAATTCCGCGGTGTGCGCCAGCCCGTCGGCCAACAGGCGAGCGGTCTGCAGGGCCTGCTCGGCATCGATGCCGGCATCGATGAAGCGGCGCGCATGCATGGCGATGCTCGCATCGGCGCGCATCTGCACCGGGGCATCCGGATCGTCCATCCAGGGCAGCCCGACCGCCCGCTGCAGGCGCTGCAACTGTTCGAGGTCGACTCCACTGGATTCGCTGATCTCGCGCGCCGAGACGTAGGTGCCGTCGTCACCGACCAGCCGTCGCGACGCCAACAGCATCGGTGAGGGGTTCCCGCGGATCTCCTCGGCGGTGATGCCCTGTCCCAGCAGCCATTCGATCAGTTCGGCACGCTCGGCACGCGCAGTGCCGTCCAGCCCGTCCAGCAGGTCTTCGATCTCGGGGTCCCCCACACCGCAAACGTATCTCGCGGCAGACTGTCGGGGTGGCTGAAGTCTTTGATGCGCTGACCCCCGCCCAACTCCGCGCCCGGGGCACCATCAAGTGGAATCACTTCGGCCCCGACGTGCTGGCGCTGTGGATCGCCGAGATGGACTTTCCCACCGCCCCCGCGGTGCTGGACGGGGTGCGCGCCTGCGTGGCCAACGAGGAATTCGGCTATCCGGCGCTGGGCTCCGATGCGTTGCCGGTGGCGCTCACGCAGTGGTGCGAACGCCGCTACGACTGGCCCATCCAGCCGGAATGGGTGCGGGTGGTGCCCGACGTCCTCAAGGGCATGGAGGTGGTGATCGAGTTCCTCACCCGCCCGGAGAGCCCCGTGGTTCTGCCGGTGCCGGCCTACATGCCGTTCTTCGACCTGCTGACCGTGACCGGGCGCCAACGCATCGAAATTCCGATAACACAGCAGGATTCGGGTCGCTACCTGATGGACCTGGAGGCCCTGGACGCCGCGTTCACCGCGGGCGCCGGGTCGCTGATCCTGTGTAACCCGAACAACCCGCTGGGCACCGCGTTCACCGCCGAGGAGCTCAGCGCGATCGTGGACATCGCCGCGCGCCACGGAGCCCGGGTGATCGCCGACGAGATCCACGCCCCGCTGGTCTACGACCGGCCGCACGTCGCGGCCGCCTCGGTGTCACCGGCCGCCGCCGACACCGTCATCACACTGATGTCGGCCTCCAAGGGCTGGAACCTGCCCGGGCTGATGTGCGCCCAGGTGATCCTGACCAATCCGCGCGACACCGCCGCCTGGGACCGGATCAACATGCTGCACACGATGGGCGCCGCCACCGTCGGTATCAGCGCCAACCTCGCCGCCTACACCCGCGGCGGACCGTGGCTGGACGCCCTGCTGGCCTACCTACGGGGCAACCGCGACCACCTCAGCCGAGCGCTGCCCGCAGCGCTGCCCGGCCTGCGGGTCAGCCATCCCGAGGCCACCTACCTTGCTTGGCTCGATTTCCGGGCGCTGGGCTTGCCCGCCGAGCCGGCCGAGATCCTGCTGGCCGACGCGCGGGTGGCACTGAGCCCGGGTCTCCCGTTCGGCGGCGGCCGGGGATTCGCGCGACTGAACTTCGCGACCACCCGGGCGATCCTGGACCGGGCGATCGAGGCGATGGCCGGCGCGCTGACGTGATCGCTAACGGCGACCCGCGGCGCCCGGCTCCGCCGCGCTTGCGATCGCCGTGATCGCTAACGTGGCGGGCATGTCCTGCGTGTTCTGCGCCGTCGTCGCCGGTGACGCACCGGCGGTACGGGTTTTCGAAGACGACGAGTACCTGGCGTTTCTCGACATCCGGCCATTCACCCGCGGTCACACCCTGGTGATCCCCAAACAACACTTCGTGGACCTGACCGACACCCCGGCCGCCACCCTGACCGGCATGCTCACCGTCGGGCAGCGGATCGCCCAGGCCGCACGCACCTCCGGGCTGCACGCCGACGGCAACAACCTGGTGATCAACGACGGCCGGGCAGCGTTTCAGAGCGTGTTCCACATCCACCTGCACGTGGTGCCCCGGCGTGCCGGAGACAAGTTGTCCTTTGCCAAAGGCCTGCTGGTGCGCCGCGATCCGGACCGCGAGAGCACCGGGACGATCCTGCGGGCGGCGCTGGCGAGCAGCGGCAGCTAGCGGGCAGACTCAAGGGTATGGACCATCTATCCCCGATCGAAAAGGTGGGCGTCCGAGCGCTCAGCCTGCACAACCTGATCTACCAACAGACCCACGGCTGGATCGGCCACAAGGTGCCGGGCCTACCGCCCAACCTGTTGCTGCACACCGTCGGGGCGAAAACCGGCCAGGCACGCACCTCGACACTGACCTACGCACGCGACGGCGACACGTACCTGATCGTCGCGTCGATGGGCGGCGCGCCCCGCTCCCCCGGCTGGTACCACAACCTCAAAGCCAACCCGGACGTGGAGATCAACATCGGGCCGAAGCGTCTACGGGCCACCGCCCAGCCGGTGCTGCCCGATGACCCGGACTACGCCCGGCTGTGGCGAATAGTCAACGCCAACAATGCCGATCGCTACAACGGCTACCAGCGCCGCACGTCTCGGCCGATCCCGGTGGTGAGGATCACACCGGTGCCCCCTTCTTAATAGGCATTATTTCTGCGAGTAGTCCGCTGTTCTGCTTTGCTCAGGTATCACTCAGCTAGTACTTTGGGGCGATGAGTCGTCTGGGCAGGCCGGGTAAGTCGAAGTCAGCACGCCGGCGCCTGGCGGGAGCCGGGGCGGCGGTCGGCACTTTCCTCGCCGTGGGGCTGACTCCCGCGACCCCATCGGCACACGCCGACGGGATGGACTTCGACTGGCTGATCGACATGTTCACGCCGGTCGCCGGGGTGGCCGCCGAGACCGCCCCGTTGGACTCCGCGGCATGGTTTGACCAGCTCTTCTACGACCCGTTCCACACGTCGATCGACAACTGGATCAACAGCGACTTCGGATCGATGGTCAACGGCTGGATCAACACCGCCGCCGGCCAGATCCTGATCGGTAACGGTGCCGACGGCACCGCGGAAAGCCCGAACGGTGGCGCCGGCGGCCTGTGGTTCGGCGATGGCGGAGACGGATTCGACCAGAGCGCCGCCGGGGTGGCCGGCGGCAACGGCGGCGCGGCCGGCATGTTCGGTGACGGCGGTGCCGGCGGTGACGGCGGCGCCGGCGCGGCAGGCGGCATCGGCGGGGCCGGTGGGTCGTTCATGGGCAACGGCGGTTCCGGCGGCGCCGGCGGAATCGGTATCAACGGTGAAGCCGCCGGTGTTGGCGGTGCCGGAGGCGACGCCGTGGCCTGGCTGTTCGGCAATGGCGGCGCCGGGGGCGTCGGCGGAGCGGGATTTGTCGGTGCGACTGGCGCCCTGGGCGCAACCGGTGGCACGGGCGGCGGCGGAGGCGCGGGCGGGACGAGTCTGTCAACGCTGTACGGAGATGGCGGGCGCGGCGGCAACGGCGGGGCCGGCGGGGCCGGCGGCAACGGCGGGGCCGGTAGCGATGGCCACACCGGAGACTTCGCCATCAATGGCGGCACGGGAGGCAACGGCAGCGACGGCGGATACGGCGGAAGCGGCGGCCAGGGCGGCAACGGCGGGGCCGGCGGCGCTTCAGGTAACGGCACTGCCGGAGCAAACGGCGATGGCGGCGCCGGTGGTCAAGGCGGCGCGGCCGGCGTGGGCGGTACCGGCGGAACCGGAGCGGCGGGCACCGCCGCCCACCTGAACGGCGGCACGGGCGGCGACGGCGGCAACGCCGGCGCAGCAGGAAATGGCGGGGCCGGCGGGATGGCCGGGGCCGGTGGCCTGGCGGGTAGCGGTTCCCAGGGTGCTGCCGGCGCGGTCGGACTGGCCGGGCGCAGCGGGGGCAACGGCGGCGACGGCGGGGCGGGCTTTGCGGCCACCACCGGAGCTGCCGGTACCGGCGGCACCGGGGGTAACGGCGGCAACGGCGGCGTGTACGGCGACGGCGGCCACGGCGGCGCGGGCGGCGCGGGCGGGCTCGGTTCCCACGGCAGCAATGGGTCCGGGAATGGTGTCGCCGGCGGCGCCGGCGGCATCGGCGGCACTGGCGGCAACGGCGGCGTAGGCGGTGCGGGCGGAACCCTCGGTGGCGATGCCGGCAACGGCGGTGCCGGCGGCACCGGCGGCATCGGCGGGACCGGCGGCAGCGGGTCCGACGGCGCCAACAGCAGCGTTGCCGGCGGCGCCGGCAGTAACGGCGGCAACGCCGGCGACGGCGGCAAAGGCGGCACCGGCGGCAACGGCGGTGCGGGCGGCACCGCCGCACACGGCGACGCGGGACTTCAGGGGGCGGCCGGAAACGGCGGCAAAGGCGGGACCAGTGGTGATGCCGGCAACGGCGGCAACGGCGGCGACGGCAATGCGGCCAATCCGGATGGCGGTCGCGGCGGCAACGCCGGCCTGGGCGGCTACGGCGGCAGCGGCGGCACCAGCGGCACAGGCGGCACTAACGGCACCGGCGGGATGGGCGGTGACGGGTCCGCGACCCCCCACACCGGGAACGGCGGCAACGGCGGCAACGGCTTCAACGCCGTCACCCCGGGAGCCAACGGCGGCAACGGCGGCGCCGGCGGAACCGGCAGCGCGCACGGCAACGGCGGGAACGGCGGGGCCGGCGGCAACGGCGCGAACGGCGCCAACGGCAACCCGGTCGTTAACAACGGCAACGCCGGAGACGGCGGTAACGGCGGCAAGGGTGGGGCCGGCGGAAACTCGCTCGGCGACGGCAACGGCGGCAACGGCGGCGCCGGCGGCAAGGCCGGAGACGGCGGCCGCGGCGTGGACCAGAGCCAGCTGCCCCCCAGCGCCACCCTGCCCGGCAGCGGCGGCGACGGCGGCAAGGGCGGAGTCGGCGGGGCCGGCGGCAGCAGCGTCTACGCACACGGGGTCGGCACGGGCAATGGCGGCGCCGGCGGCGCGGGTGGAGCCGGTGGCAACGGCGGCGGCAACGGCATCGCCACGCTGGACATCGCCAACAGCGTGCCCTACGGCAGCGGCGGCGACGGCGGGGCCGGCGGTATCGGCGGAAACGGCGGGTTCGGCGTCACCGGTGCGCTCGGCGGCGGCACCGGCTTCAACGGCGGCAACGGCGGCGCCGGCGGTACCGGTGGTGCGGCCGGCTCGGCCTACACCGGCAGTGTCGCGCTGCATGAGCACGGCACCTTCGGCACCAACGGCAACGGTGGTGCGGGCGGCGGCGGCGGTACCGGTGGTGGCGGTGGCACCGGCGGGGCCGGTGACAACAGCGCCGGCGGCACCGGCGGCAATGGCGGTAACGGCGGCGCGGCCGGTAACGGCGGGGCACCCGGCTCCGGATTCAACGCCCAGCCCGGAATCAACAAGGCTCCGGTCGGGATCGGCGGCGACGGCGGAAACGGCGGGGCCGCCGGCTCCGGCGGGTCCGGCGGCAAGGGCGACACCGGGTTCAACGGCGGTACCGGCGGAAACGGTGGCGTCGGCGGCGCCGGCGCCAACGGCGGAAGCGCCACCGGCACCTACTACGCGCAGGGCTCCAGCGGCGGTGACGGCGGAAACGGCGGCGCCGGCGGCAACGCCGGAGCGGGCGGCGCCGCAGGTGCGGGCGCCCAGGCAGGCAGCGGGGGCAACGCCGGCGCGGGCGGCCACGGCGGCAATGGCGGTGACGGCGGCGACGCCACCCTGACCGGGACGAACGTGCACGGCGGGGCGGCCGGTGACGGCGGCGACGGCGGGGCGGCGGGTGCGGTGGCCACCGGCGGGCTCGGAGCCAACGGCGGCAGCGGCGGCGACGGCGGCGACGGCGGTCGTGGCGGCGCTGTCGGCAGCAACGGCGCCAACGGCGCCGGGGGCGCGGGCGGGGCCGGTTCCGGCACCGGGCACGCCGGCGAGACCGGCGGCCCCGAGGGCCCGGTCAACGTCACCATTCCGCTGTACCTGCAAAGCGGCGGCATCAGCCCGATCGTCTACATCTCGATCAACGGTGGCCCGCCGGTCCCGGTCCAGATCGACACCGGCTCCACCGGCCTGACGATTCTGAACAGTGCCGTCGGCAACCCCGGGAGTCTCGGCAACGTGCTGCTCTCCGGCAATGCCAGCTACGCCGGCCTGGGCGGCAACAGCTACGGCTACCAGACCTACAGCACCACCGTGGGATTCTGCGACAAGCTTGCCTGCTCAGGAGACATCGTCACCGACCCGACCGGAGTCAACGTGGTCACCGCCGGGTCGAACGCACTCATGACGCAGTACTTCAACCAGTACGGCATCGTCGGAGTCCTGGGCGTCGGACCGAACAACGGCTATGCCGGCACCTCGACGATCATCTCGGCGCTGCCCGGTGCGCTCAACCAGGGCGTGCTCATCGACGAGCAGACCGGCCAAGTGGTTTTCGGACCGAACCCGCTCGACCCCGAGACCTCCGTCTCCGGATCGCCCTACGTGGACACGATGATCTCCATCAACGGCGCTCCCCCGGTGGCCGTCACGACCTCGATCGACTCCGGCGGCATGTACGGCAGCATCCCGCAGTCGCTGTTCCCGCAGCTCGGTGTCGGTTCGCAGGTGCCGGCCGGGACGGTGATCTCGGTGTACAACGCCGACGGCAGCACCCTGCTGTACTCCTACACCACCACGAACAACGGTCCGTATGTGACGTCCGGCGGGGCGGCCAACAGCGGCTACTACCCGTTCTCGGTGAACCCGGTCTACATCGACTACCGGCCCAGCGGTTTCGGGGCGACCATCATCAGTCGCTAGGTTCATGGCGGCGACCCGCTTCGCCCGGCTCCGCCGCCCTCGCGATCGCCGCTAAGGCCCTACAGCAGCTCCTTGGCCAGCAGCTCGCAGGTGCGTTCCCGGCCGGGCGCGCTGGCCGGGTCCGTGCCGCGGTGCGCCGAGGCGACCGGATTGATCATCACCTCGTCGACGGCGAAGTGCTCCGCCAGCGCTGCGAGCTGCTCGGACGCTTCGGCAGGGGTGCCGACGATCGCGCGCCGCAGCCCACTGTCGATGATGCGTTGTTCGGAGTCGGAGACCGCCGCCGCCTGCGCGTCCTCGACCAGATCAACGGCGCCCAGCGGTCGCCCGGTCCGCAACCGGGCCATCATCTGCAGGTTGGGCAACATCAATGCCATTGCCTCGTCACGGGTTTCGGCGACCGACGCGTTGACGGTCAGAAACGTCGTCGGCGCCGCACACACCTCGCTCGGAGTGAAATTCTCCCGGTAGTAGGCCAGCGCCTCCTCGGTGCCCTGACCGGAGAAGTGATGGGCGAACACGTAGGGCAGCCCCTTGGCCGCGGCCAGCCGCGCCGAGTACATGCTCGATCCCAGCAGCCACAGCCGCGGCTCGCCGGTGGCGGCCGGGGTGGCCTTGAGCAGGTAGTCGCCGTCCCGTAATTGGACCTGCACACCGCGGCTGCTCATCATCGCCCGCACGTGGTCGAGATAGTCCGGGAAGTTTGCGATGTCCTCGTCGCCGCGGCCGGAGCGCAGCATGACCGAGGTGACCGGGTCGGATCCGGGCGCCCGCCCGATCCCCAAGTCGATGCGCCCGGGTGCGGCGGCCTCCAACAGCGCGAACTGTTCCGCGACGGCCAGCGGGGCGTGGTTGGGCAGCATCACCCCGCCCGAACCGAGCCGCACCCGCGACGTCTGTGCGGCGAGGTACGCGAGCAGTACCGGCGGGCTGGTGGCCCCCACCGAGGGCATGTTGTGGTGCTCGGCCACCCAGTATCTGGTGAATCCGAGGCGGTCGGCAGTCTGGGCCAGCCGCACCGTGGCCGCCAGCGCGTCGGCGGTGGACTGGTCGGTACGGACCGGGACGAGATCAAGAACGGAAAGACGCACGTTGCTACTCAACACCGGAACTCAGCCGGATAGTCCCGCCAGCACCGCGGCCTGCGCAAAGATGTCGTCCAGCATGGCCGGGGTCAGCCGACCGGTGAACATGTTCTGCTGACTGGGGTGATAACAGCCCAGCAGCCGCAGTGCCGGGCCCAGTTGGGCGAGCGCGCCGTGGCCGAACTTCGGTTTGGGCTTGGGCACGCGGTCGGCGGCAATCCGCAGCGCGATCTGCCAGGCGAAGCCGCCCAGCGCAATCATCACCCGCACATGTGGAGCGATCAGCTGCCATTCGGTGTCGATCCACGGCGCGCAGGTGTTGCGCTCGAGGGTCGTCGGAGCGTTGTCCGGCGGGGCGCAGCGCACCGGGGCGATGATTCGGATGTCATTAGCTTGCAACCCATCCGCGGCGTCAACGCTGGTGGGCTGGTTGACCAGCCCGGCCCGGTACAACGCCGCGTACAGCTGGTCGCCGGATCGATCGCCGGTGAACATCCGGCCGGTGCGGTTGGCTCCGTTGGCAGCCGGGGCCAATCCGACGATCACGATCTTGGGCTTCGGCGAGCCCCAGCCGGGAACCGGCCGGCCCCAGTAGGGCTGGTCGGCGAAGGATTTTCGCTTGGTGGCCGCAACCTGTTCGCGCCACGTCACCAGTCGCGGGCAGGCGCGGCAGACGCTGATCAGCGCGTCGAGTTCGTCGATCGACTCGGCTTGGGCAGCCAGCTGCACCACCCGCGCGGCGTCGGCGGCCTGCGGCGTTGCCGGAGTTGCCGGGTCGCCGGGCCATCCTGCCCCGGGAGGCACCGGGGAGTCGAACGGCTGACCGGTGCGGGGATGGTTGAGCATTGGTCTACTGTGCACGCTCCCGGAATCGATGCCCAGCCCGGCACGGCGCGGCCGTGCGGAGTCGGGTCAGCAGGAACGCGGATCGGAGCTCTCCAACAAGTTGGCGCGGATTTGTGCGTACGCGTGCGCGAACAGGTCGACATCACGCGCACTGAGTAGGTCGAAAAGGTTGCGTCGCAACGTGTCAGCGTACCCACCCGATACCGACTCCAATTTCGCCAGCCCGGCGTCGGTCAGCTCTGCGAACAGTCCGCGCTTGTCCTCCTCGCACCCGACGCGGCGCAGCCAGCCCGCCCTGGCCAATCGGCTCACCGCCCCGGCGGTCCCGCCACGGGTCGTCACCGCCGCCTCGGTGATCTCACCCATCCGCAATCGGCGTTGCCGCGCTTCGGACAACAGCACCAATACCTCAAAATCGGCGAAGGTGATCCCTCCGTCGGCGAACAGCTGAAATCGAGTTCCCGCAGCAACAGTCGAGTGCTGTCCAGAAACCCGCGCCACATGCGCTGCTCGGTCTCGTTCAGCCATCGGATCTCTTCCGTCACAACAACCGCGTCCTTTGTGATTGATTCGACAACTATTAAACCAGGAATCGACGTGACTCTCAGATGACGGTGACTGCAGGGCATTACCGCAGTTCAACGCAGATCTAATCCTGTGCCGACAGAAGTGTCGCGGTGATCACACGCGCGTCGATCGGCCTAATTATCCTTGTTATATCAACTACCCGCCTGGCTTAGTTTCGAGCGCTGACCACCCCGGCGCGCGAAGGCGTTCGCCCGTTCCGCTGCTGCCACAGCCGGTAGACCTCGACCGCGTCGTCGCGGGAGTCGTGCCGCATCGGCAGCCGCCGCTGCTCCCAGGGCTTGGCAAACTCGTCGTAGAAGGTGTTGAGCTCGAAGTACTTTCGGTCGTCGACGTAATGCGGCTCGTAGGCCTCGCGGGTGGTCAAGAAGACGACCTCGTCCGGCGAGCAGTAATACAGTGCGCCCAAGCACATCGGGCACGGCGACGCCAGGACGTAGATGGTGGCCCCGGTCAGGTGCTCGGTGCCCAGCGCCGTGCATGCCTGCCGAATGGCGAGGATCTCCGCGTGCGCGGTGGGGTCGTTGGTCTGAGCGACCCGATTCGCGCTTTCGGCCAGAATCGCACCGTCCCTGACGATGACCGTGGCGAACGGGCGCCCGCCCTGCTCGACGTTGCGGCGAGCAAGCTCAATGGTGTGTTGCGCGAAGTCCATGTCAGCTCCTAGACTGCCGCAGCTCGCGCTATTGAGTCCAATACTTGTATTCGATGGATGCGATAGATGTCATCAATCGATTTCGTACGCGAATTCCGCCAGTATGCGGATGAATGCCTGCGCGGCCGCCGAGCGGTAGGCAGCGGCGCGCACCAGCGCCACCACGGTTCGGGTAGGCAGCGGCGGGACGAGCGGCACCGAATGCACGTGGCGACGCTCACGGGTGATCGCATCGGGCAGCACCGTGGCCAGTGCGCCACCACGTACCGAGGCCAACAGCGCACTGATCGAATTGGCTTCGACCACGATCCGGGGCGCGACGCCCTGGCCGGAGAAGTAGGCGTCGATCTGTAGACGGGTGGCGAAACCGGTGTTGAGCAGGACCAACGGCTCGCGGGCCAGCCGGGCGACCGGCAGCGGTGTCGCTCGCGCCGCAAAGGGGTGGCCCGAGCCGACCACCAGCGTCAGCGTCTCGGCGAACAGCGCGGTGTGGTCGATCCCGTCGGCATGCGGGCCCGCGAAGGCGATACCGAGGTCCAGTCGGTCGGCGAGCAGGTCGGCCTCGATGCGGTCTTGGGTGTCCTCGCGGACCGAGAGGGTGATGCCCGGATGCGCGGTGTGGAACCGGTGCACCAGCGGCCCGATCAGGTAGGCGGTGAATGTCGGCGTCATCGCCACCCGCAGATGCCCGCGCGACAGGTCCTGCACGTCGTGAACCGCACGTTCGCCGGCATCGAGATCGCGCAGCGCCAACCGGGCATGCTCGGCATACGCCTCGCCGGCATCGGTCAGCCGTACCGTGCGGCCCGAGCGATCCAGCAGCTCCACCGCCAGTGCGCGCTCCAGTTGCTTGATCTGCTGCGAGAGCGTCGGCTGGGAGATGTGCAGCGCCTCGGCCGCCCGAGTGAAATTCCCGTGCTCGGCCACCGCCAGCAGATACCGGATGTGGCGCAGCTCCATCGACTGACTATAGGCGCCATCAATCGAGATGATGGGTACTACGTCTTGGACGCTATTGCCTGATTGCGAGGCCCCAGCCGGGCTCGCGGCTCGACGCGGCTGAACTGTCCACTCACCTCATAGGATGACCTGCGTGAACGCCGACGCATTGACCCAACTGATCGCCGATCTCCCCGAGGGCATGGTGGTCACCGACCCGACGATCACCGCGGGATACCGGCAGGACAACGCGCTGGACCCGATGGCGGGCCAGCCCCTGGCGGTGGTGCGCCCGCTGCGCACCGAAGAAGTGCAGACGGTCATGCGCTGGGCCGGCGCCCACCGGGTGCCGGTGGTGACTCGCGGCGCGGGCACCGGCCTGTCCGGCGGAGCCACGGCGATCGACGGCGGCATCGTGCTGTGTACCGAGAAGATGCGCGACATCACCGTCGACCCCGTCACCCGCACCGCGGTCTGCCAGCCGGGACTGTTCAACGCCGAGGTGAAGAAGGCCGTCGCCGCCTACGGACTGTGGTATCCGCCGGACCCGTCGTCGTTCGAGATCTGCAGCATCGGCGGCAACATCGCCACCAACGCCGGCGGCCTGTGCTGCGTCAAGTACGGCGTGACCACCGACTACGTACTGGGACTGCAGGTGGTGCTGGCCGACGGCACAGCGGTCCGCCTGGGTGGGCCTCGTCTCAAGGACGTCGCCGGGCTCTCGTTGACCAAGTTGTTCGTCGGCAGCGAGGGCACCCTCGGGGTGGTCACCGAGGTAACCCTGCGCCTGCTGCCGGCTCAGCCGAAATCGGCTGTGGTGGTAGCCACTTTCGACTCGGTGACCGCCGCAGCCGAGGCGGTGCTCGACGTGTCCGGGCGGCTGCGCCCGTCGATGCTGGAGTTCATGGACTCGGCGGCGATCAACGCCGTGGAAGACCAACTGCGTATGGGCCTGGACCGCGAGGCCGCGGCCATGCTGGTGGCCGCCTCCGACGAGCGCGGCCACGCGGGCGCCGAGGACGTCGAGCTGATGGCCCAGGTGTTCACCGAGCACCATGCCAAGGAGGTGTTCTCCACCGACGACCCGGTCGAGGCCGAGGGCTTCGTGGCGGCCCGGCGGTTCTGCATCCCGGCGGTCGAGGCGAAGGGTCCGCTGCTCCTGGAGGACGTTGGGGTGCCGGTGCCGCGGCTGGCGGAGCTGATCACCGGTATCGAGAACATCGCCGCCGAGCGCCAACTGCTGATCTCGGTGATCGCGCACGCCGGCGACGGCAACACGCACCCCCTGATCGTGCACGACACGAATGACCCCGACCATGTGCGGCGCGCCGAGCTCGCCTACGGCGAGATCATGGATCTGGCCCTGGCGCTGGGCGGCACCATCACCGGCGAACACGGCGTCGGGCGGTTGAAGCGACCGTGGCTGGCCGAGCAGCTGGGACCCGATGTGATGGCGCTGAATCAGCGGGTCAAAGCCGCGCTCGACCCGCTGAACATCCTCAACCCGGGTTCGGGGATCTAGGCCCCCTCCTCGCCCCGAGTGTGAATCTGCCGACGCTCCCCCGGCGCGTCGCGTCGTGGATTTCACACTCGGCCATTGACACCGGTCGGGGCGTTGTCGTATCAATGAGACATGACGACCACGCTGTCTCATCCGAAGTTCGAACTCTGCAACGCCGACACCTGGCCCAACCCCTGGCCGATGTACGCCGCGCTGCGCGATCACGACCCGGTCCACCACGTGGTCCCGGAGAACGCGCCTGACCAGGACTACTACGTCTTGTCCCGGCACGCCGACATCTGGGCCGCCGCCGCCGACCACGAGACGTTCTCCTCCGCACAGGGACTGACCGTCAACTACGGCGAGCTGGAGATGATCGGCCTGGCCGACAACCCGCCGATGGTGATGCAAGATCCCCCGGTACACACCGAATTTCGCAAGCTGGTGGCCCGCGGCTTCATGCCGCGGCAGGTCGAGCTGCTGGAGCCGAAGGTGCGTGAGTTCGTCATCGAGCGCCTCGAGCGGCTGCAGGCCAACGGCGGTGGTGACATCGTCACCGAGCTGTTCAAGCCGCTGCCGTCGATGGTGGTTGCGCACTACCTGGGCGTGCCGGAGGAGGACCGCAGCCAGTTCGACCGCTGGACCGAGGCTGTCGTCGCGGCCACCACCAGCGAAGACGGCGTCGCCTCGGCCGGTGACGCGATCGGCGAGATGATGGCCTACTTCAGCGGACTCATCGAACGCCGCCGCACCGCCCCGGAGGATGACACCGTTTCGCATCTGGTGGCGGCCGGGATGGGCGCCGACGGTGATATCAAGGGGCTGCTGTCGGTGCTGGCGTTCACCTTCACCATGGTGACCGGCGGCAACGACACGACCACCGGAATGCTTGGCGGCTCAGTGCAATTGCTGCAGCGACACCCCGATCAGCGTCAGCTGCTGGTGGACTCACCCGAGCTGATCCGCGACGCCGTCGAGGAGATGCTGCGGTTGACCTCCCCCGTGCAGGGGCTGGCCCGCACCACCACCCGGGACGTCACCATCGGCGACACCACGATTCCGGCGGACCGCAAAGTGTTGCTGCTCTACGGATCGGGCAACCGCGACGAACGCCAGTTCGGGCCGGACGCCGCCGAACTCAACGTGCAACGCAAGCCGCACCAGATCCTCGCCTTCAGCTACGGCGCCCACCACTGCATCGGCAATCAGGCGGCCCGGATGCAGGCCCGGGTGGCGTTGGAGGAACTGCTGGCCCGCTGCCCGAACTACACGATCGACGAGTCCGGGATCGTTTGGGCCGGCGGCAGTTACGTGCGTCGTCCCATGTCGATTCCCTTCACCGTCGGATCATGATGGCCGGGCGGGCCTGGCTGTCCGATCAGCGCGGCGAGTTGGCTGCCGAGAAGATTCTCGATGCGGCCGAGAAGCTGTTCGCCGAACAGGACCCGGGTTCGGTGGGCATGAATGAGATTGCCCGCGCCGCAGGCTGCTCTCGGGCCACGCTGTATCGCTACTTCGAGAGCCGAGACGCACTGCACACCGCCTACGTGCACCGGTGGGCCAATGCGCTCTATCACGAGTTGACCCGGCGGCTGGCCGGCGTCGACGACCCGGCAGAGCGACTGGTCGCCGGGATCACCGAATCGCTGGCCCTGGTACGCGGCAACCCGGCACTGGTGTCGTGGTTCGCCGAGACCGGACCGCCGATCGGTGCCGCGATGGCCGCGCAGTCCGATGTGATCACCGTGATGGTCGCGTCATTCCTGTCTGCATTGGGTACCGGCGACGGCGACGTGGTTCAGCAGCGCGCCCGGTGGGTGGTGCGGGTGGTGACGTCGATGCTGAGCTTCCCCGGCCACGACGCCGACGACGAGCGGGAGATGCTGACGCAATTCGTGGTACCGGTCGTGGTCTCGCCTTCGGTGCGGTCTCACGAGTAATCCCGCGCGCGATTCACCCGCCGAGCGTGAAGACAGCTTCACGTTCGACCCCTCAAAGTCAAGTGGCTAGTGCAACGCCGCTAGGCGGCTTGATCGAGGAGGGCGGCTAGGCGTTGGGCCGGGGTA
>NZ_JBJIAJ010000024.1:0-15622 GCF_045310925.1 Mycobacterium sp. SMC-15
TGCTCACCGACAATCACACCCCACCACAAACCCACGACCTAGCCGCCGCTTGACATAGGAGCAATGCACGCTCGCGGGAGAGTTGTCAGATCTCGAGGATGGCGACGGCCGCGGCGGTATCGGCCTCGTGAGTCAGCGACACGTGGATCGTCACCTCGGCCAAATGCTGCGCGATCTCACCGGAGAGTCGCACCTTCGGGCGCCCCCAGGTGTCGGTGACCACCTCGATGTCGCGGTGAATCGCCTCCGGCAACACCGGTTTCTGGGCGAACCGCGACCCCGACCATGCCTTGATCACCGCCTCCTTGGCCGCCCAGCGGGCCGCCAGGTGCCGCGCCGCCGACGAACTCTTGTCCGAGGCGTCGCGACGCTCCCCGGGGGTGAACGTCTCGGCGAACACCGTCCCGGGTTGGTCGACCTGCTCGGCGAAGTCGGGAATCGACACCAGGTCGATCCCGACACCAACGATGCCCATAACCAGTGACGCTATCCGATGTAGACGTCGTCGTCGCCGAGCCGTGCCGCGGGGTTGAGCAGCATCGCCGACTCCTGGCGCTTCTCCGGTGAGTCGTGGTCGAACCGCCGGTCCGCGGGCCGCTCGTACATCGGCGTGCCACCGGCGATCGCCGAGGCGAGGCGCCGCTGGCCGGCCAGCACCCGGGAGCTGGCCTGCTCCTCGTACGTCGCGCGCTGACTCGGGTCCAGCGCAGCCAGGAAGGCCGCCGGGTGCACCAGCGCGACCAGACCGGACACGTGGCCGAAGCCCAGGCTGGTGACCAACCCGGCCTTGAGCGGGAACTTCTCCCCCAGCTCCAGCGTCTCGCGCACCCACACCAGGTGGCCGGCGGTCGCCAGCTCGTCGTCGACACAGTCCAGGCTGCGGTTGGGCGGGATGACCCCGTCCCGCAGCACCTGGCACAGGCCCATCATCTGGAAGACCGCCGCGCCGCCCTTGGCGTGCCCGGTGAGGCTCTTCTGGCTGATCACGAACAGGGGCGCACCGTCGGAGCGGCCCAGCGAGTCGGCCAACCGCTCGTGCAGCTCGGTCTCGTTGGGGTCATTCGCCAGCGTCGAGGTGTCGTGCTTGGAGACCACCGCGATGTCGTCAGCGCCCACACCCAGTTTGGCCAGCGAACGGGCCAGCATCGAGTCCTTGCCGCCCCGACCCGCGCCCAGGGCACCCAGGCCAGGAGCCGGGATCGAGGTGTGCACGCCGTCGGCGAAGCTCTGCGCGTAGGCCACCACCGCCAGGACCGGCAGGCCCATCTTGGCAGCCAGGTCGCCGCGGGCCAGCAAAATGGTGCCGCCGCCCTGGGCCTCGACGAAGCCCAGTCGGCGCCGGTCGTTGGCGCGGGAGAACTTCGAGTCGCTGATGCCCTTGGCCCGCATCATCTCGGTGTCGGCGGTGGCCGCCATGTCACCGAAGCCGATGATGGCCTCCAGGGTCAGGTCGTCGTAGCCGCCGGTGACCACCAGCTCGGCCTTGCCCAGCCGGATCTTGTCGACGCCCTCCTCGACCGAGACCGCCGCGGTGGCACACGCCGCCACCGGGTGGATCATCGAGCCGTAGGACCCGACGTAGCTCTGGACCACGTGTGCGGCAACGACATTGGGCAGCACTTCCTGCAGGATGTCGTTCGGCTTGGCCCGCCCGAGCAGGTTGCCGTGGTACATGGTCTGCATCGAGGTCATGCCGCCCATGCCGGTGCCCTGAGTGCTGGCCACCAGCGACGGGTGCACCCAGCGCAGCAGCTCGGTCGGGGTGAAGCCCGCCGACAGGAAGGCATCGACGGTCGCGACGATGTTCCACAGCGCCACCCGGTCGATGGAGGTGGCCATGTCCTGGCTGATCCCCCACACCGTCGGGTCGAACCCGGTCGGGATCTGAGCACCCACAGTGCGTGACAGCTTGCTCTTGCGCGGAACCCGAATCTCGGTGCCCGCCTTGCGGATCACCTGCCAGTCCGAGGAGTCCGGCACCGGACGCACCACGGTGTGCTCGGGGTCGAACTCGACGAACGCCCGCGCGTCGGCCTCGCTGGAGACCACGAACGAGAAGTCCTTGTCCAGGAACACACTGACCAGCAGCGGCGAGGCGTGATCGGGGTCGATCGCGCCGTCGTCGACGAACTCGCGCACACCGACTCGTTCCACCACGGCGTCGTGGTAGCGCTCCACCAGTTCGGCCTCGTCGACCAGCTCACCGGTCGCGGTGTCATACCAACCCGGGGTCGGGTCGTCCTCCCACTTGACCAGCCCAGTGGTCCAAGCCAGCTCCAGCACCCCGGCGGCCGACAGCTCGCCGGCAACCTCCATCTCGAAGCGGGTGCGCGACGAACCGAGCGGGCCCAGCTCGGCGCCACCGACGATGACCACCAGATCGGCCGGGTCGACGTCGAGGTCGTCCCAGACCGGCGGCGGTGCCGGGGTGTGGCCGCGCGGCGGGCTCGGCAGGGCCGCAATGGTGTTGCCGGCATCCTCGGCATCCTCGGCATCCTCGACGGCTGCCGCGTCGGACGTCATCTCCTCGCGAGCCCGGGCGGCCAGTTCGGCCATGTCCAGGTTCGCCTCGGCCAGGCCACCGGTCAGGTCGGCCTCGATCGGCGTGTTGGCCGCGGCCACCTTGGACTCGACATTGCACAGGCCGAGCAGCATGGCCGCCATCTGCTCCGTCGAGTAAGTGGTGACACCGGCCTCCTCGACCGCATCGACGATGACGTCGTTGTGGCCCATCAGCCCGGTGCCGCGGGTCCAACCGATCAGGGCGTGCGCGAGGCTGACCCGAGATGCCCACGAGGACTCGGCCTTCCAGCGCGACACCAGCGCGTCCAGCGAAGCCTTGGCTTCGCCGTAGGCGCCGTCACCGCCGAACATGCCGCGGTTGGGCGATCCGGGCAGCACCACGTGCAGCCGGGAGGCGATGTCACGTTCGGCGCCGATCTTCGACAGGCCGCCGATAAGCCGCTGCACTGCCCACAGCAGCACCTTCATCTCCATCTCGGCGCGCGCACCGGCCTCCGACAGATCGCCGGTGACTCGCGGAGCCGCGAACGGGAACAGCAGCGTCGGAGTCTGCGCATCCTTGAGGTGAATCGACTGCGGCCCAAGGCTTTCGGTCTGCTCGGTACCGACCCACTCAACCAGCGCGTCGATGTCGGCGTAGGAGGCCATGTTGGCGGGCACCACCCACAGTGCCGCACCGAACCGAGCGTGGTCGCGGTAGAGGTTGCGGTAGAAGCTCAGCCGCTCATCGTCGAGTCGAGACGTGGTGGCGATGACGGTCGCACCGCCGTCGAGCAGCTGCCCGACCACCGACGCCGCGATCGAACCCTTGGAGGCACCGGTCACCACCGCGACCTCGTCGCTGTAGCGGCCCCGGCCCGGGTTCTCCGCACCGGCAGCGATCCGGGCGTACAACGAGCCGTGAATCTGCCGGCCGGAGGCCAGCGACCGGGCCTGCCACCAGGACGCCTGGGTGGCGACCACGTGGCCGGCACCCTCGAATCGCTCGGCGAGACGAGGCCAGTCGGCGTCGATGTCGCCTTCGTCGACCAGCCACAGCTTGACCAGGTCTTCACGGGCACTGGCCCAACGGTCGTCGAACAGCACCGCCTTGCGCCCGTCGAACGTCGGCGCCACCAGACGCGGCCAGTCCGAACCCAATTCGGCGCTCACCAGGTCGATCAGCTCGCTGTCGGTGGCGCCCGCCTGGGCACTCACCGCGTCATCGAACCCGAGTTGGCCCAACACCAGCCGGGCCGCTGAGGCGAGCACACCGTCGCGTCCGGTGATCGCACTGGTGAACTCGCCGAGCGCGGCAGCATCCACCGTCGCACCCCCGCCACCGCCTGCCGACGGCAGACTCACCGCGACGCCGCGGCGCGCGGCGACGGCCTGAATGGCCGCATCGATGACCTTGTCGACAGCCGCGCCGTCGGCGAGCGCACCCTCGTGCAGCCCGCCCAGGGCGCCGCCCCGGACACTGGTGCCTTCGCGGGTCCCCAACGCCACCTCGACGGTGACGTGCTTGGCCCAGCCGTCACCGAGCTCCCAAGCCTTCTTGACCCGCTCGGCAATGGCGCCGGGCCGCTTGCCGGACGGTCCGAGAACGGTGCGGAGCTGGTCGTTGATCGCGTCGGTCAGCACCGGGCCGTAGGGCTTGTAGGTGCGCGCCAGCTTGGTCACCTGCGACTTCAGCCCGGACAGGTCGGCCTCGGCAGCGCCGTCGATGGCGCCCAGGTTCAGCTCCGAACCCAGGTCCACCAGCAGCTGGTTACGCCGCGAGGACGCACCATCGGTGATGGACTCGATGGAGTCCAGCGCCTCGATCTGGTCGATGCGCATCTTGGCGCTCAGCGCGATCAACGCGCAGGTGGCATCGGCGGCGTCGAACGCGATGTCGTCGGGGCGCGGGGCACCCGACGGAGCTGAAGGCACAGCCGGCGCGGCGGGCGCCGGGGCGGTCGCCTCGGCCGGGGCGCCTTCCGCGGAAGCCTCAGCCGGGGCCTCGTCCTCCTCCGGCTCCGGCTCGGGGTCCTCATCGGTGGCGAACAGCACCGCTGCGTCCCGCTCGGCGTTGAGCACTTCCACGGTGCTGTGGGCGTACTCGGGCAGCTTGAGCGTGTTCGTGGCCAGCCCGGCGACCGTCGGAGCGGTCTTCACACCGATCTCGACAAACCGCTCCACGCCCAACCCACCGGCCGCCTGCTCGATGAACAGCAGGTCCTGGGTCTCGATCCAGCGCACCGGGCTGGCGAACTGCCAGGCCAGCAACTCGATCACGATCTTGCGGCACAGCTCGCTCGGCTTCTCGTTACGCCAGGTGTCGTAGTCGGCCAGGATCTCGTCGAGCGGCTCGGCCGGCACCAGGTCACGAATCTCTTGGACGAACTCTCGATCCAAGGTGAACGGCTTGGGCACCAGGTTGGGGATGTAGCGTCCGACGATCAGCTCGGGGTCGGTGTCGCGAGGCATGACCCGCTCCAGCGAACGCCGGAAGTCATCGACGCCGATGCGGAGCACCTCGGAGTGGAACGGCACGTCGATCCCGGGCACCAAGATGAATGACCGCTTGCCACCGGAGATCTCACGGCGCCGCTCAACCTCGGCCTCCAGCGCCTCCAGGCCGGCCACCGTGCCGGCGATCGCGTACTGCGAGCCGCGCAGGTTGAAGTTGACGATCTGCAGAAATTCCCCGGTGCGCTCGGCGATCTCGGCGACAAACGCGGTGACGTCGGCGTCGTCGAGGTCGATCTGCGATGGCCGGATGGCGGCCAGGCGGTAGTTCGACCGCCCCATGGCGTCACGCGGCACGATGTCGTGCATCTTGGAGCCACGGTGGAACACCACCTCCAGCAACGCCTCCAGCTGGTAGACGTCACTGACACACGCCAGCGCGGTGTACTCGCCGACGGAGTGACCGCAGGCGATCGCGCCCTCGACGAAGGCACCCTGCTCGCGCATCTCGGCAACCTGCGCGGCGGCCACAGTGGCCATCGCCACCTGGGTGAACTGCGTCAGATACAGCACACCCTCGGGGTGCTGGTAGTGCACGCCGGAGGCGATCAGGCTGGTCGGGTTGTCGCGCACCACGTGCAGCACCGAGAAGCCCAGGGTGTCGCGGGTGAAGGCGTCCGCGGAGTCCCAGACCTTGCGGGCGGCCTTAGACCGGGCCCGCACGTCCATACCCATGCCCTTGTGCTGGATGCCCTGACCGGGGAACGCGTAGACGGTCTTGGGGGCGGTCAGCCGGGCGGTCGCCGACATCACCAGGTCCGAGCCGATCCGTGCGCTGACTTCCAGAACCTCTGCGCCCAGGTCGATTCCGACCCGGTCCACGCGGAAGTCGACGTCATCGCCGGGCTTGACCATGCCGAGGAAGCGCGCGGTCCAGCCCACCAGCCGCGCCGGTGGGCGAGCCTGGCCGTCGGTGGCGGTCACCACGTGCTGCGCCGCGGCCGAGAGCCACATGCCATGCACGATGGGCGATTCCAGGCCGGCCAGCAGCGCCGCGGCCCGGTCGGTGTGAATCGGGTTGTAGTCGCCGGAGACCGCCGCGAACGGCCGCATGTCCACCGGCGCGGTCACGGTGACGTCGCGCCGACGGCGGCGCGGAGTGTCGGTGGCGTTGTCGGAGACCGCGCCGCCGGCCCGCACCGGGTCGGTCAGTTCCGCGGCGCCGGTGCGCCCGCGGATCGCGAAGCGCTCCTCCAGGGTGGCCAGCACGGTGCCATCGGCGGCGGCAACCGTGACGGACACCGGGACGACGCGGCCGACCTCGGTGTCGGTGGCCGCCAACGCCGTTGCGGTGACGGTCAATTCAGCCGGTTGCGCGGGCAGCGCGGCAAGCAGATGCGCCGCGTGGTCCAAGTGCACCAGGGACAGTAGGCCCTCGACAACCGGGAACCCGGCGTCGGTGGTCGCGGAGCCGATGGCGGCGAACACCGCCGGCCAGCACCGCCCGACCAGTGCGTCGGGCACCGTAGACAGTCCCGGCGCCAGCGGTGCGCCGAACGTTGCGGTCACTCCGGTGTGATCGGCGACCTGCTCGGGGTTCCACGCCACGGTGACGGTGGCCGTCCCCTCGTGCACCGGCGGCAGGGCCTCCGGGCCGTCGACGCCGGCGGCGATGGCCAGCACCGCGCGCATGGCGGCTGCGGCGTCCTCGGTGGACACCAGCGGGGTGGCTCCATCGACGACCGCTGCCGGGACGGTGAAACGAATGTTGATCCAGACACCGGACAGCGGCACGCTGAGCACCACGTTGGACTCTGAGGCGACCTCCAGGCGAGCCCCGGTCGACGGGTGGGTGGCGGTGCGGTTCTCGTGCACCTGCCACTCGGCGGGGTCGGCAATCCGGTGCACGGGGTTGGTGGCGGTGCGACCGGCCCACAGCACGTCGGGGGCGTCAAGCAGCACGGCCAGCGGGCCGGCGACGTCGGTACGGCCCTGACGGCGCGCTGAGACCGGGATGGGTTCCACACCGGTGGCGAGCACCTGGTCGACTGCCTTCTGCTCGAAGCGGTCCAGCAGCTCACCGACCGGCTCGTCGACCCGGGTGATACCGGCGACGGCGGTGATGCCCGGAATGATGCAGACCTGCTCGGCGGTGTAGCGGGCGTCGTGCGCCTGCCACAGCGAGTCGCTGCGCCACCAACGGCGCACATCCTTGTCGATCACCGGCACGAAGTTGACCGGCTTGCCCGGCGTCTTGCAGAGCTGGGTGAAGAACGGCGCGTCGGCCGGGTGCAGGCGAACCGTCTCGGCTTCCGGGTAGCGAGCCAGCAGAGCCGAGATGGCCTCTTCGGGGCGCTCCAGGATTGACTGTGCCCCTTCCGAATCGGTGAACAGTGTCTCGATCGGGCCGGACTCGAGTTCGTTGAGCCGCGCTTCGGCGCGCTGCAGCATCGAACCGAACCGCTCCCGCCAGGTGTCGGCCAGCCACGGGCTGTCCGGTGAGGCGGTGTCCGCGGTCGAGTCGCCCGCACCGATGGCCAGTTCCACATAGCGGCGCAGCCACTGGGCGTACGTCATCTCAGTGACATCACCGAAATAGGGCTTGGCGGTGTCGGCAAGCGCGGCGATGATCTCGTCGCGACGTGCTGCGACGGCCTCGCCGTCACCGGCGACCTCGTCGAGCAGCCGGCCGCAACGTGAGGCGACGTTGTCGATCTCGTGGATGTCGGCGCCGAGCTGGCTGCGCGAGGAAGCCATGCCGCCCTGCGCTTTTCCTGCGCCGATCCAGTGGTCGGTGCCCGTGGTGTCGACCAGCATCTGCTTCACTGCCGGCGACGTGGTGGCCTCCAGGGTGGCCATCGCCGCGGTACCGACCAGGATGCCGTCCACGGGCATCAGCGGGAAGCCGTGCTGCTGCGACCACCGACCCGACAGGTACTCGGCAGCTTGCTCGGGGGTGCCGATGCCACCGCCGACGCACAGCGTGATGTTGGGCTGCGAACGCAGCTCGGAGTAGGTCGCCAACAACAGGTCGTCGAGGTCCTCCCAGGAGTGGTGACCGCCGGCGCGGCCGCCCTCGACGTGGGCGATCACCGGCGTGGTGGGAACCTCGGCGGCGATGCGGATCACCGACCGGATCTGTTCGACGGTGCCGGGCTTGAACACCACGTGGCTGATTCCGGATTCATTGAGCTCGGCGATCAGCTCAACGGCCTCTTCCAGCTCGGGAATGCCGGCACTGATCACCAGCCCGTCGAACGGGGCGCCGGACTGACGCGCCTTCTGCACCAACCGCTTTCCGCCGACCTGCAACTTCCACAGGTAGGGGTCCAGGAACAGCGAGTTGAACTGGACGGTACGACCCGGCTCGAGCAGCGTCGTGAGCTCCGCAACCCGGTCGTTGAAGATCTCCTCGGTGACCTGGCCACCGCCGGCCAGCTCAGACCAGTGTCCGGCGTTGGCGGCCGCGGCGACGATCTTGGCGTCGACGGTGGTCGGCGTCATGCCGGCCAGCAGGATCGGCGAGCGGCCGGTCAGCCGGGTGAACTTGGTGTCGAGCTTGACCCGGCCGTCGGGCAGCGTGACCACCGACGGGGCGTAGCTCGTCCAGGGCCGAGCGACCTCCGGGACGGCGCCGATGGTGAACAGGTTGCGCTGACCACCACGGGTGGCCACCGGCACGATCCCGATGCCCAGGCCGCGGATCACCGGCGCGGTCAGCCGGGTCAGGATGTCGCCGGGTCCCAGATCCAGAATCCAGCGGGCACCCGCGTCGTGCAGCGTGGTGACCTCGTCGACCCAGTCGACCTCACCCACCAGGATCGAGTCGGCCAGCTGGCGGGTCAACTCGACATCGAGGCCCACCTTGGCGGCCCACTGCGCCACGATCTCGATGCCATCGGACAGCCGCGGCGAGTGGAAACCGACCTCGACCTGGACCGGCTCGAAGACCGGAGCGAAGACCGCGCCGCCACGCAGCTTGTTCTTGCGCTCGGCGGCCTCCTTCTCGGCGATCTGCTCGCAGTACAGCTCGAAACGGGACAGCTGTTCGGGGGTTCCGGTGATGACCACCGCACGGCGACCATTGCGGATCGACAGCACCGGCGGAAGCACAGTGCGCACGTCCTGGGCGAACTCGTCCAACAGTTGCCGGATCCGCTCCGGGTCGACATTGCTGATCGCCACCATCGGAGGACGGTCACCCAGTACCGAGATGCCCCGGCGGCGGGCCACCAGCGTTCCGACGGCGCCCAACAGCTGGGCGATCGCGAGCAACTGCACGTCGGTCGCGCCGCCGGCCTTCAGCGCCTCGACGCCCAGGATGCCCTGCGAGTGCCCGGCCGCGGCGACGGGCGGGGTGGCCGAAAGATCCAGGCCCTGACGCTCCAGCGCCCGCATCGCCGCCATCTGGGTCAGCAGCACGCCCGGCACCGACACGGCGGCCGAGGTCAGCTGCTTAGCCGACGGGATCGGGTCTTCAGCGGCCAGCGCCCGCACCCATTGCAGCGGCTCGAAGCCGATGGGCCGGACCACGACAAGTTCCTTGGCGATCGGCTCGAGCAGCAGGTCGGCCTCACCGGCCAACGTGGCCAGCTCCGTCTCGATGCCGGCCGAGGACACCAGCTCTTCGAGCGACTCCAACCAGGCACTGCCCTGTCCGCCGAAGGCGACCGCGTACGGCTCGCCGGCCGTCAACCGATCCACGAGAGCCGACGAGGCACTGGCGAACCGCCCCGCGCCTGCCCCCTCTGCGGAAACCCGGTCGTGTTCGTGGATCGTCACGGTATGTATCTCCCCTGCCCTGGTTAATGTCACGTCTTCATCGACGGCTGCCGGAATGACCGGCCCATCTGCGGGTTCTCGCGTGTTCGCGGCCGCGCTACAGCCGTAAGAGTGTCATAAGAACCTGTGCCGTTTCCGCAGCAAATTGGTTACTGGTGAGTTCTACGCTCGGGTAACCCAGCCCCGGTTATCACGGGGCTCCACGGCACGCGTAAGCATCCGGGACAAACGTCCTGCATGCGTGGGGTTACGGTCGAGTAGCCATAACGGCGCAGATCAAGGCTGCATTGTTATCGAATCGTTATGTTTAGATCAGCCAGGCCAACTGGCTTTGGGGGCGCCTGATGCTCCGACCTCGAACGAGTGCGGCGATCCCAGCTGTTCCCGCCCCCGTTCGGCGCCAGTTTGCTGGCATGACGGCGACCCGACAGCCGTCAGACCCACTGCCCGAACTGCGGCTGCAGGATCTCGTTAATGTCCACTCCCACGCCGCCGACGGTGCGCCGATCGATCTCGACCTGATGCAAGTTGGCGGCCGGATGGGCGATGCCGCCGGGTGAACCGTAGTTGTGTTGCCAGAAGCAGGAGCCCAGACCGTCCTGCAGCGCCCACTCGATGGTCTTGGAGTTGGCGTAGACGCCGGTGCGCTCCGGCCCGATCACCGACTGCCATCCCCGTAGGTAAGGAGCGACCTGCTCCTTGTACTGCTCGTAGGACGGGTTGTCGTCGATCGAGGCGTAGATCGGAGCACTGTCGGGGCCGCCGGCCGCCGTGTGCAACTGTGCGCCACGCTTGGCATGGTCCACACCGGCGTCCTGGCCGCCCAGCCAGTCTGCGGTCGCCTGCTTGCCGAACTGGTAGCAGGAGACGAGCGTGAGTCCGTTCTCCTGCAGGTCACGCGCCTCGGCCGGCTGCAGAGGCTTGCCGAGCATCCACTCCGCGCCGGGCCGGCGGTCCGACACGTAGCGGATAGCGCCTGCTGCACCGGATGCCTTGATCGCGCCGGCCGACAAGACCCCTGCCGAATAATCCAGCAGAATCCCCAGCGGCGCCGCCTCGGCTGCCGCGGCGAGCAGCGCCGAGACCCCGGCACCGAGCCCGGCCGCCGCGGGCACCGTCGCGGCGAGTTTGAACACGTCACGCCGTGAAATCACCACGCGACACAGACTAAGACAGACTTCGGCGCGGTTTGCGCCGGTCACCGGCGGAAACCGCGCCGAAATCGTGTGCGACCATAGCCGGTGTCCTGCAAATGACAGACAAGGTAGGCCGCAATTGCGTCCCTGGATCGTGTGGGGCACCGGCCTGCTGTCCTATTTGGTGGCCGTCCTGGACCGGACCACCTTCGGAGTCTCGGGTCTCGACGCCGCCGATCGCTTCCACGCCGGCCCGAGCACCCTGTCGTCGTTCGTGATCGTGCAGTTGATCGTCTACGCCGCCATGCAGATTCCGGCCGGAGTGCTGTTGGACCGATTCGGCCCCCGGGCGATGATCACCACCGGAGTCACGGTGCTCTCGGCCGCCCAACTCACGCTCTCGCTGACCCATTCGCTTCCCACCGCGGTCGGCGCGTACGGCGTCATCGGCCTGGGCGACTCGTTCATATTCATCTCGGTCATCCGGCTGCTTCCTAATTGGTTCGCACCCGAACGCGTTCCGCTGCTCACCCAGCTGACCGGCATCTGCGGCCAGTTCGGCCAGTTCCTCTCGGCGGTGCCGTTCCTGGCAATTCTGCTGCACGGCGGCTGGACTGCTGCCTATCTCTCAGCGGCCGGACTGGGCCTGTTCGCGGGCGCACTGACACTCGCGGTGACCCGCGACGCCCCGCCGGGGACCCCGGCCGCTGTACACGCGCGAACCTTCCGTGATGCCTTCGGTGAGATCAAAACAGTGTGGTCGCGGCCAGGGACCAAGGCGGGATTCTTCACCCACATGGGCAACGCGTTCTCGCCCGGCGTGTTCGCGCTGATGTGGGGGGTGCCCTATCTGACTACCGCGCAGGGCCTTTCGCGCGGCATGGCGGGTGCGGCGCTGACGCTGTCGGTGCTGCCCTTCATCGTGGTCGGGCTGTTGGTCGGAACAATCTCGGGGCGCTGGCCGGGGCACCGGTCGCGCGTGGCGCTGACCATGATGGCGCTGATCGCGGTGACCTGGACGGTGCTGTTGGCGTTGCCGCACCCCGCGCCGCACTGGTTGTTGGTCGTACTGATCCTGGTGATCTCGGCGGGCCAACCGGTATCGATGCTGGCCTTTGACTTCGCCCGCACCTACAACCCGCCGGCCGCGCTGGGCACCGCGCAAGGCATGGTCAACACCGGCGGCTTCATCGCCACCCTGCTCATCATGCAGGCGATGGGGGTGGTTATCGCGACGGCCGGAGGCTATTCATTCGCAGCGTTCCGGCTCGCCTGGACGATGCAGTACATCGTCTGGGCGGTGGCCGCCGTCGGCGTGGTGATCTATGCGCGGAAGGCACGCAACTCCGAGGCGTTCGGCCAGACGCCAATCCCGGTGGCCGTGTCCGAGCACTGAACGCTTCAGCGCCCCGGTACATGTAGATACGGATCCGGCAGCTGTGGGCAATAGGCATCCCGCGCCGCAGTGATGATGGCGTGCGCTTCGTCGGGCGGCACTTCCAGATTCGCGATGACCGAGACGGGCACCAGCCGGGGCGAGTCGCTCAGCGCCACGCAGACCGCGTGGCCCTCTTGCACCATCAGATTGCGCAGCGGCTCGCATTTGATACTGCCGCAGATCTGCTTGCTGTAGTCGGGGTGCAGCCCCTGTTGCTGCAGTTCGTCGAAGAACACTTGGTCCTCATCAGGTTGCGCCGCGGCAACCGGTAATGGCGCAAGAACTCCGGCCCCGACCATCGCCACGCTGAACGCGCTGGCCATCCACATCTTCATCGCGTTACACCAATCCACGGACGGCTACATCGTCCATTCTGACACCGGCGGGAGCACCGGAGGAGGGAACTTGAGCGGCCGATGAACCGACCCTCGACGTTCACTACAGCCGCTTCGCCCACGCATTAGCTGTAGGGGTGCTGACAGTCCGCTGTTTACGGCACAATTTCCCGCGCATTAGAGGCATGAAATACCTGTTCAATAGACTTTCTCTCATACATCCCCGCGCCAACATCCGCGGTCTCGAATTTATTAGCTGGATGGGATGGACCTATCAGAAACCCGGTCTATCGTTCGTCTCACGCTTCAGCAGGTCGCGCTCGTCTTTGCAGCAACGCCTGGCTGATGCGTCGTCAAGGGGGACGGTCGAACCACACGGGTGGTCTGACTATCGGGGGAAGACATGATCAACGCACCACACTCTCATCGGCGTGCGCGGACTGGCTGGGCGCTGGCCGCGGCGAGCGTCGTGGTCGCGGCTACGGTCGCACCGATCAAGCCATGGTCAGCGGGGATGTCGGCGGCCGAGCGGGCGGTGCGTCTGGTGGCCGGCGACTCCCTGCTCAACGTCCCCTTCAACCTGGCCCAAGACTTCTTCAACGTTCCGGCCAATGAAGTCGCCGCCACCGATGTGCTGGCTGATTCTTTTTTCTGGACCGGCACCTGGTGGACCCCGAGCGCGACGAACCTGTGGGGCGAGGACCCCGGCGACCCGGGGCACTTCATGGCCATCTTCGACTACCTGTTTCCGTTCGCTCCGCAGGTATCAGGCCTCGACCAACCGGAGATCGATCCGACCCTGCTGGCGAACGGGACTGCGGGCCTGGGGCAGCAGTTCGCCATGCTGGCCGCTGCCGAGCTCCCGGTCAGCGCCTCGTGCGACGCCGTCCAATGCGCCCCGATGGTGCCGACGGACCCGATCACCGGCGTCACCGGGATCGACAAGTTGATCGACTTCGAGAAGGTGTTCACAAACTTTCCCAACGCCGACAACCAATTGCCGCTATTCAGCCACTGGTTGCAGGTGCCGTTGCAGCAGCTGCTCACCGGATATCAGTTCCCCAGCACGGCAGCCGATTCCGCCAACCCGACGGCCGCCGGAATCGCGGACCCCTCAGCGGGAATCGGCCCGGGCGGTTCGGTGCCGGGCGCCCCGCTCGACGCGGTACCGGGCAGTCAGGCTCAACCGGGCTTCGGCTCCCCGGGCACCGCGTCCGGACCCGACGGGCAGAACTTGATGCCGTGGTCGGGAGTCAACGTTCAGCTCAACCCGCTCGGGCCGTTCGAGCAGTGGCTCCAGAGCCTGGAGGCGCCAGTCAATCCGAACGGCTTCCAGCTGGTCGGCCCGGACGACGTATCCGAGACCCTGAAAGCTCTGACCGCAGGGGCCGTGGTGGACTTCGACCCGTTCTCCCCCGGCAGCCCGCTGTGCCCGGCGTTGTGCGACCAGTCGCCGTTCGCCCCGCCCTTCGGTCTCACCACGGCGGACCTGGTGCAGTCCATCCAAAACGTCGGGCCGCCCAGTCCGCTGATCAGCGAGTGGCTCAGCCTCAACAGTTCAGGTCTGGCGAACGCGCCGACACAAGACCAGATCGACGCCACCGTGGCGGGTCTGCAGACCGGGGTGTTCACGTTCTCCCCGGGCACCGAACAGCAGATCGTTGACTACCTCAACAGCATCAACCCGAACCTGTCCGAGCTCCTCGTCAACTCGGGGCTGATGACCGACCCGGGCTACCTGGGTCCCTGGGCCGGAACCGGCGGCCCGGACAGCGGCGTCGACGTGCCCTCTGTTCCCAGCGAGCTGGGCGGATTGAACCCGCTGCAGATCTGGCCCGACCTGCTCGGCGTCGCCGACCCGACCGGGGGTCTGTCGGGTGACCTCACCGACTTCTGGACTTCGCTTTCGAGCATTTGGGACGGCTTCGGGTTCTGAGGGCCCGCGGTATCACCCGGCCAGCCCAGTTCACATTTGTGCGGGCGGAGGGACTCGAACCCTCACGCGCTTTCGCGCAATGGCACCTAAAGCCATCGTGTATGCCAATTTCACCACGCCCGCAAGGGTCCCTAGTCTAGCTTTCCGGCAACTCACCACTTCGAAGGCCTGACGGCATTCCGGATCTGGCGCGGTACCGTCATGGGGTGTCCACTACACGGCGTCGGAGACCCGCACTGGTTGTGCTGGTGATCGTCGCCGCCAGCGCCTGCCTGGGGCTGGGCTGGTGGCAGTGGAGCCGGTTCCAAGAGGTCAACGGCACGTTCCAGAATCTCGGCTACGCGCTGCAGTGGCCGCTATTCGCGTGGTTCTGCGTGTACGCCTACCGCAAATTCGTCCGCTACGAAGAAGAGCCGCCCGAACTGCACCCCGAAGACACGGTGACCGAGATACCCGCTGGACTGCTGCCGGAGCGGCCCCCGGCCGCCGCTCCCACCGATGACCCCGCCATGCGGGAGTACAACGCCTATTTGGCCGAGCTCTCCGAGAACGCCCGACAGAACAGGAACACGGCATGACCTCCTCCCCCGCCCAGGCCGCTCCCGCCGAGAAGATTCGCAGCGCGCTGCTGCCCTACCGGGTGATGGCGTGGGCAACCGGTATCTGGCTGATCGCCCTGTGTTACGAGATCGTGGTGCGCTACGTGGTCAAGGTAGACAACCCGCCGACCTGGATCGCCGTGGTGCACGGCTGGGTGTACTTCGCCTACCTGCTGACCGCTTTCAACCTCGCGATCAAGGTCCGCTGGCCGCTCGGCAAGACCATCGGGGTGTTGCTGTCCGGCACCATTCCCCTGCTCGGCATCATCGTCGAGCACTTCCAGACTCGAAACATCAAGGCCCAGTTCAATCTCTGAGGCCCCGCACCTGCGCCGAGCGTGAAGTTGGCTTCACGCTCGGCCAGGCAGATTCATACGGTCAGTGCAACATCCATTGATCTGGGGGTTGTCATGCCGAGTGGGTATCCGCATTCGTTGGCG
>NZ_JBJIAJ010000025.1:0-7946 GCF_045310925.1 Mycobacterium sp. SMC-15
CGCAGCGCCTCAGCAACAATCGCCCGACGATCCGGCCCCCCGACCGGCGCAGCACTCTTCTCGCTCAACTCAACCTCTCCGAGAGCCGCGCGAGCAGCTCGTCATCGCTCATGTCGTCGTAGGCGTCGGCGCTGTCCTGCTCGGCGGCCTCTGCCACCTCGGGCAGGATCGTTGCCAGGTACCCCGTCAGCGCGTCGATTGTCGGGTAGTCGAACACCACTGCGGCAGGCAGTGTTTCGCCGAGACTGTCCGAAAGGGCCCGCTGCAGGGTGACGCTCATCAGCGAATCCATGCCGGATTGGAAGAATCCCGCAGTCGGATCCAGGGCGTGGCGCGACGCCAGGCCCATGGCCGCGACGACCTGATCGGTGACGTGTTCGCGCAGCAGCTCCAGGCGCTGTTCGGGTTCCGCCTCGGTCACAGCTCGGCGGAACTCGGTGCTCTGCGTCGCCGCGCCGTCAGCCGGCGTGTCGGCGACCAGCAGGTCATCGACAATGCGCAGCGCGGCCCGAGTGCGGTAGGCGGTGGCCAGCCGTGGCCAGTCCGCCGCGACGACGGTGTGCCGTACCGCGCTCCGCGCGCCGATCACCAGTGGCAACGCCCCGATCGCGACGTCGTCGGCCATCGGCTCCAGCCCGGAGTCGACGGTCACTTGGCGTTCGGCGTCGGACTGGGTGTCGGTCAACGACTTCCACAGCCCCCAGTTGATCGCGGTGGCAGGCAACCCGGCCGCCCGGCGGGCGTAGGCGAAGGTGTCCAGGAAGGTGGTGGTTGCGGTGTAGTGCGCAAGCCACCGCGATCCGGTGATACCGGAGATCGACGAGAACAACACGAAGTAGCGCACCGGCTGCCGCAGCGACAGCTTGTGCAGCACCGCGACCACGTCGAGTTTCGGGCGGAACATGGTGGTGACGTCGTCGTCGGTCATGTCGCGCAATGTCACCGGGCCGCCCGCGAAGGCGGCCACGTGGATGCCTTCCAGCGGCGGCAGGTCGGCGCCGAACCGATCGAACAACGCACTCATCGCGGTCTCGTCGGCGGCGTCGACAGGCACCGTCACCAGTGTCGTTCCGGCCAAAGCCAACTCGGCCGTCAAATCGTCGAGCCGTGAACCGGGGTGCCGGGATACGGCGATGACGGTCTTGGCCCCACTGGCCGCCAGTTGCCGCACCAGCTGTGGACCGATGTTGCCCGTCGCGCCGATCACCAGATGGCAACTGTCGGCGTCGAATTCGACCGGCGCGGCACCGGTGGGGCGGCCACCGAGCAGGCGGGGCACCCGGCGGATGCCGGCCCGGTAGACGACCTGGTCCTCGTTGTCGGCAGCGCCCGCCTCGGCGAGCAGGTACCCGGCGACCACGGCCGGGGGCACCGACTCGTCGACGTCGATGACCCTGCCCCAGATCCCGGGGTGCTCCAGGGCCAAGCTGCGGCCCAGCCCCCAGAGCACGGCATGCGCGGGGTTGGCCCGGTCCCCGTCACCGACGGGTTGGGCGTTGCGGGTCAACAGGAACAGCGTCGCCGGCTTCGATGTCTGCTCGGCCATCACGGTGGCCAGCCGCCGTGCTGCGTTGAACGCCGCGTAGGCCGGTTCTGCGCGCAGGTCCGTCGCGTCCGTCGGCGGCGCGTAGAGGACATGTGTGGCGTTGGCCAGCGCCGCAGCCAGTGCGGCAGGGTCGGCGTCGACGTCCAGCGCCGTCACGGCGCCACCGCGCTTCGCGCCGATCTCGGAGCTCAGGCCGTTGTCCCCGATGACCAGCCAGGACTGCTCGGTGCCGATGTCGCCGGCCTCTGCTTCGGCAGTCGGCCAGGTCAGCTCGCACCACCAGTCCGCAGGCACCGCTCCCGGGTTGCCGGCGGCCGGTTGCGCTGCGGCACCGGCCGGGGCGCCGGCATGCCGGACGGCCGTGGTCTCGATCCAATAGGTGCTGTGCTGCCACGGGGTGGCGGGCAACACCGGGTGCGGTTCGGGCGGGTGCGGAGTCTGCGGAGGCTGGGTGGTGTGCGTGCGATTGAGGTTGGTGTGGAAGCTGACCGCGTCGTCGGCGTCGCGCACCAGGGTCCCGACGCTGTGGTGGTGACCGCCGAGGGCTTCCACGGTGTCGGCAATCGCGTGCGTGAGAATCGGGTGGGCGCTGACCTCCACGAACGTGGTGTACTCGCCGGCCGCCGCACGGACCGCCTGGGTCAGCAACGCGGGCTGGCGAACGTTGTTCACCCAGTACTCGGCGTCCAGCATCGGCATGCCGCCGGCCGGCATGGCCGCTTCGGTCACGGTCGAGAAAAACGGGATGGTGGCGACTTCGGGCGTCAGGCCCTCCAGTGCCGCCCGCAACTCCGGCAGGATCGGGTCCATCAACGCGGTGTGCGAGGCCACTTCCATGTTCACCCGCCGGGCGAACTTGTTCTGACCGCTCACCACGGCGATGACCGCATCGACGGGCGACACCGGGCCGGCCACGACGGTCTGCTTCGGCGAGAGGTAGCCCGCCACACTGACATCCGGGTAGTCGGCGAGCAGCGCCTCGGTCGCTTCGGCGTCCAGATTCAGCAACGCCACCGCGCCCTGTCCGGCCTGCTGCGACATCAGGCGTGAACGAGCCGCGATGACCGCGAACCCATCAGCCGGGCTCAGGGCGCCGGCCACCACCGCGGCGGTGACCTCGCCCATCGAGTGACCGATGACGGCGTCGGGGTGCACCCCGTAGGAGCGCCACAGCTCGGTCAGTGCCAGCTGCAGCCCCATCAGGACGGGCTGTACCTGCGCGTCGCCGCTGACCGGTTCGCCGCCGGAGATCACCTGCCACAACGAGAACCCGACGTGTTCGACGAACGCCGGTTCCAGCACGGCCAGCGCCCGGGCGAAAGCAGGCTCGTCGGTGAGCAGTTGACGCCCCATGCCGACCCAGTGCGAGCCCTGGCCGGAGTACACGAACACGGTGCCCGGACCGCACGGGCCGTCGTGCGGCCCGATGACTCCGCACTCCTGGCCATCGGCCGAGGTACCGGCCGCCAGCGCCTGCAGGCCGCTGATCGCCGCAGCCCGGTCGCGGGCGCACACGCTGCCGAACAGCGACTGCCGGGCACGGTGGTGATTGAGGGTGTGGGCGACGTCGGCCAATTCCACCCCTGCACCGTCGCCATCCAGCCAGTCGGCCAGGTCGCGGGCTGTTGCGGCGATTCGTTCCGGGGTCCGCCCGGAGACCACCAGGGTGGTCACCGCCGGGTCGGCTTCGCGCGCAGTGACCTTGGCGGGCGGCGCCTGCTCGATGACCACGTGGGCGTTGGTGCCGCCAAATCCGAACGAGGAGACCCCGGCCCGCCGCGGGTGATCCGACGAAGGCCACTCCTGGTGTTCGGCAACGACCTTCAAACGCATCTGGTCGAACGTGATGTGCGGGTTCGGGGTGTTGAAATGCAGGTTCTTCGGAATTCGCCCGCGTTGCACCGCCAGCACCGTCTTGATGAAGCCGACCATGCCTGCGGCGGCCTCGAGATGGCCGAGGTTCGACTTGGCGGCCCCGAGCAGCAGCGGTGCCTGAGCGGAACGGCCTCGGCCAAGCACCGTGCCCAGCGCCTTGGCCTCGATCGGGTCACCCAACAGGGTGCCGGTTCCATGGGTTTCGACGTAGTCGACTTCCTGCGGTGCTACTCCCGCATCGGCGTAGGCCGACCGCAGCACCGCCATTTGGGCGGCCGGGTTCGGCGCCAGCAGACCGTTGGAGTGCCCGTCCTGGTTAATCGCCGATCCGCGCACCACCGCCAGCACCCGGTCGCCGTCCCGCCGGGCGTCCGACAGGCGCTTGAGTACCACGACACCGCAGCCCTCACCGCGAACGAATCCGTCGGCGTCGGCGTCGAACGCGTGACACGCGCCGGTCGGCGACAATGCCCCGCTCTGATCGAAGCCGCGGAAAACCGCCGGAGACATCAGCAGATTCACCCCGCCGACAATCGCGGTCTCGCACTCCCCGGTACGCAGGCTGCGCGAAGCCAGGTGCAGGGCGACCAACGACGACGAGCACGCGGTGTCGACCGTCACCGACGGACCACGCAAGTCCAAGAAGTACGACAGCCGGTTGGCGATGATGCTCAGGGCACCACCGGCATTGCTCCAGGCGTCCACGTTGGGAAGATCGGCGGACGCGTGGCAGCCGTACTCGGTGATGCTGGCCCCGACATAAACGCCGGTCTGCGATCGCCGCAACGATGTCGCCGGAATTCCCGCGTGCTCCAAGGCTTCCCACGCCACTTCGAGCAGGAGTCGCTGCTGGGGGTCCATCTTGACCGCTTCGCGGCTGGAGATCTCGAAGAAATCGGCGTCGAAAGCCGCGATGTCGCGCAGGAACGAGCCCCACCGGGTGGTGCGAGCGATCGCGTTGCCGGTCTCCGTCGACCCGTCGTCGAAGGGCGCCCAGCGATCGGCCGGCACTTCGGTCACCGCGTTGCCGCCGTCGATCAGGAACTGCCACAGCGCTTCCGGTGAGTTGATGTCACCGGGAAAGCGGCAACCCAGACCGATCACCGCGATGGGCTCGTCGGTGCCGAAGCGACCGGGCTCGGGTGCCGACTCTTCGTCTGCGGAATCGGGCTCGATCAAGAATCGGGCCAGTTCGGCGACCGACGGGTGCTGCCAGAGTTCGACAGGTGAGACTTTGCGGCCGAGCAGCTCCGATAGTTCGCCGCAGAGCACCACGGCGTCGCGGGACCCGACGCCCAGGTCGTTGAGGGACGCGTTGAAATCGATGTCCTCGAGGCTGCAACCGATGTTGGTGACCAGATAGTCGGCCAGCCAGTGGCGCAGTGCTTCTTCGTCAAATGCTGCGGTCATGCGGGGAACTCAATTCCCACTAGATCCCGTCCCATCCGGCCGGAGCCGATTCCACGCTGTCGAACAGCTCATTCAACACACTGTCGGCCGACTCGGGCAGCTCACCGCCGGTGGCCGCCGCGTCGTCTCCGGCATCGTCCTGCGGCAGCAGCTTGCCGGTCAGGTGCGCCGCCAGTGCCGCAGTCGTCGGGTGGTTCCACAGCATGGTGGCTGACAACTCCAAGCCGACCAGCGCTTCGATGTCGCGCCGGACCGCCATTGCCATCACCGAGTTCAGACCGAGTTCGGCGAACGGCCGGTCCAGCTGCAGTTCAGCCTCCGACATGCGAAGCTCGCGCGCCAGAATGGCGCGCAACCCGATTTCCAGCTCGCTCAGTATCTCATCGGCAGGCAGCAGCGCCCAGTCGCGGACCGGTCCGGCGGCATCGGAAGCGGACTCCCCGGGCTTTCCTTCCCTGGGCAGCGGCACCATCACGGCCTGCGCGACGTCGTAGTGCTCGACGTGATCCCAGGCTGCGAAGGCTTCCGCCGGGGTGATGGGCCGCGAACCCATCCGCTCGAGTTCGTGCAGCACGACGTGCGCTTCGGCCCCGAAACCGAGGCCCTTCCACGCCACCCAGTCCAGGCTGACGCTGTGGCAGCCACGCTGATGGCGGGCACGGGCCAGGCCGTCCAAGTAGGCGTTGGCGCTCGCGTAGGCACCCTGGCCGGGCACACCGAACACCGCGCCGGCGGCGGCGGTCATGAAGAAGAAGTCGAGGCTTGTCGGCGGGAAGAGTTCATCGAGCACCTGGGCACCCGCGACCTTGGGCCACATGGTGTCGCGCAGCCGGTCGGCGTCCACCTCGGTGAGCAGCTGGCCCTCGGTGATGCCGGCCGCGTGGATGATGCCACGGATCGGCGGGGCGCCGGCTGCGTCGCGGCGAGCCAACAGGTCGGTCACCGCGGCCCGGGATCCGATGTCGAGAGCGGCCACGTCGACGGTGACACCGCGCCGTTCGAGCGCCCGAATGGCGGCGATCTTGTGGCGGACGCCGGCCTCGATCTCTTCGGAGTCCCAATCGCGCCGAGGCGGCAGGGCGCTGCGGCCGGCCAACACCAGGCGCCGGGCACCTCGATCGGTCAGCCAGCCGGCCATCAGCAGGCCAAGCGCTCCCATACCGCCGGTGATGAGGTAGGCGCCGTCGGGCTGGCACACCATCGGCTCGCGCTGCGGTGGGCCGGAGATCGGGGTGAATGCCGGCGTCAGGAACTGGCCGTCGCGCAGAACCAGGATCGACTTGGCCGGCGTGCGCAGGATGGCCGACAGCGTCGCCGCGCAATCGGCCGCACCGGCGGTGTCATCGCTGGGCAGGTCGACCAGACCGCCGCACAACTGCGGCTGCTCGGCCCGGATCACACCGGCCAGGCCCCACAGGCAGCTTTGACGCACCGCGGCCTCGGAGGTGGCCTCGTGGACACCGTGCGTGATGATCCACAGGGCGGGCGGGTGGGTGTCGCGTTGCGCCAGCGTGGCCACCAGGTCGGCCACCTCGCCGACCAGCCGGGACGCGCAATCCAGGTCCGATTCGCCGGCAAGGCCGGGGTCGGCGACGTAGACGACGGTCTGGGCGTCGGTGATCCCGACACTGTGGTGACCGGCCGCATTCAGCCCGTCACGCAACCGATCGGCGGCCGCACTGTCCCCGACCACCGTCAGGGTTCCCGGCTGGCCCGGGGTTTGCGGCGCACCATCCCAGGGTTGCCAGTCGATCGCGTGGGCAATGGCGCTCGGGTCATCGGCCGAGGTGGCCGAGCCCAGGGCCGTGTAGCGCAGTCCGCGGACCTCGACGCACCGGGCGCCGCCCGGTGTGGTCACGGCGATGTCGACGACGAGTTCGCCCTCACCGCCGTCGCGCCGGTGCACAGTGACTCCGGCCCGGCCGTCTGCGGGTGCTTCGCCGAAACGGACGTCGTCGACCGACGCGGGCACCATCAGCTCGGCGTTGGCCTCGTCCACCAGGCGTGCAACATGCAGAGCAGCGTCGAGCAACGCAGCCGTCCCAGACTGTGCCGATGTGACATCGGCACGCAACACCGTCGCGGTGGACCGGCCGGAGGCCAGTGACCACTCGAACGGGCGCCCCTCACTGCCCCAGGTGAGCCACAGCGAGGTCACCGCGTCGTCATCGAACTCCGTTCCACTGTGCCCGTTGGTGAACGTGGGGTCGGCGGCCGGCCAGGCGGTGTCGTCACGTGGTGCGATGCGGGCGCTCAGGTGCTTGACCCAGCGCGCGGCCGGGTCGTCGGTCACCGCTTTCGACGACACCGTCACCGACTCGGCATCGGCAAGCACCTGGATGGTCCGCGGCCGGTCGACGATGACGGGGTGTTCGAAACGGATGTCGCGGACCGTCGAGTGCCCGCTCACCTCGAAGGCGGCGTCGGACAGCGTTTGCAGCAGCACCGACGCCGGGACCAGCTCCACCCCATTGTTGCGGTGGCTGCCCGGGTACGGCTTGGTCTCCGGCGACAGCCGCGCTTGCCACAGATGGACGGCCGGTGTGCTGCCGATCTTGATATGAGTGCCCAGCAGCAGACCCGGCCGCGGCGCGGATTCCGCTGCAGTGATGGAGTTTTCGACGTCAAGCCAGTGGTGGGTGTGCCGCCACGGGGTGGTCGGCAGCACCGGGTACGGACCGGACGCGTGCGGCAGTTCGCGAGGGCTCACCGGGTGCGCGCTGTTGAGATGCTGATGGAAGACGACGGTGTCGTCACCATCACGCACCAGAGTGGCGACGCTGCAGTGCGGCACCGCTTCCAAGATCTCGTCGATGGTGTGGGTCAGGATCGGGTGGGGGCTGATCTCGATGAACGTGCCGTACTTGTCCCCTGCGGCGGCGACCGCCTGGTTCACCCGGGCAGGTTGACGCACGTTGTCGGCCCAGTAGCCGGCGTCGAGCACCGGGGTGGGTCCGGCCGGATCGACCACCGTGGATATGAATGGGATCTGCGGCATTTGTGGGGTCAGGTCGGCCAACTCGGCACGCAGCTCATCAAGGATCGGATCCATGAACGCGGTATGGGAAGCCACTTCCATATTCACCCGCCGCGCAAACCGCTCCGCAGCAGCCAC
>NZ_JBJIAJ010000026.1:0-3607 GCF_045310925.1 Mycobacterium sp. SMC-15
ACTTCCAGCCAGCTCGGCGTGGTCACCACGACATGGATGCCGTAGGCCAGGCCCACGTTGACCAGTTCGGTGACCTTGGCCAAAAGCGGGTTACGCGTGTTGAATTGGTCGGTGTTATCGCGGCTGAACGCATACAGGTTGTCGATGACCAAAAAGACTTCCCCGTAGCCGTCGTTGAGCGAACCGATGCTGCCATCACGGAAGGCTTCCCGCTGCTGGCGTGCGGTCAACAGTTGTTCGAGTTCGCCGAAGGTGCGGCGGATCTTCTCCGGTTCTAGGCCCGAGGCGACACTGCCCACATGCGCCAACCCCTCCAGGGCCCGCAACTGCCCGCCGCCGTAATCGAGGCAGTAGAAACTGACCTCCCGCGGCGAATGCAGGCTCGCCGCCGAGAGGATGAAGGTCTGTAGCGCGGTGGTCTTACCGGATTTGGGGCCACCGTGGATCAGCAGGTTCCCACTAGCCGAACGCGCATCGAAGACCAGCGGATCGCGGCGCATCTCAAAGGGCTTGTCGATCTGTCCCAACGGCCACCGCAACTGGCGTTCACTGATCCCGGCCTCCGCCAGCGTCGCGGCCAGTGCGATCGGCTCATCCAGGGGCGGCAACCACAACGCCGGGGCCTGGGGCCCGTAGTTCGCCAACTGATCCCCAATGGTGGCGATCAGCTTGCGCGGCGGACCCAGCACCTCTTCCTCGGCCTCACCGACGATGGTGGTTTCCGCCCCGGCATCGACCACACCGGCGGTGAACAGTTTGGGTTCGGGCAGCGCGTGCATCACCACCGCCCGCGATTGGCGCGGCGGGTCATAAATCCCATCGACATAGGTGGAGCGGAACTTGATCGGTGCCGCCCCCGGGGCCGGCACCAAAAAGCCTTCGCCCTTGTGTTCTTTGCCCGATTCGATGTGATAGGCGTCCTCGACCCCAATGATCTGCCGCGACACACTCGCCGAAGCGACCTTCAACCCGATCCGATACGAGGTGTTCTTGTCGATGTCCTTGATCTTGCCGACATCCAACGTCTGCGACGCAAACAGAATATGGATCCGGAACGAACGACCCTTACGGGCCACATAGTCGAACAACTCGGCGTACTCGGGATGATCAGCCAACATCAACGTGAACTCATCGGCCACAATGAACAGTGTCGGGATCGGCGCCAAATCATGACCGGCGGCGATCGCCGCCTCATACTCGGTCACCGAGTTAAACGCACTGCCCTGCACCGCCCGGCCCGCCTCGCGCAGCAACAACTCCCGCCGCGCCACCTCACCACGCAACGTGTCCGCGAACCGATCCGCCAACGAGCGCTTCTCGGCCATGTTCGAAATCACCGCAACGACCTGCGGGAAATGCCGGAAGATGTCCGCGCCGGCCTCCCCCTTGAAGTCCGCGTAGATCACGATCAACCGATCCGCCGAATGCGTCGTCAACAACGACAACAAGATCGCCATCAAGGTCTGCGACTTACCCGAACCGGTCATGCCGATCATCAACCCGTGCGGACCCATCCCGCCCTCGGCCTCATCCTTGAGATCAAAGAACAGTGGTTCCCCGGTCGCGGTCACCCCGATCGGGACCCGCAACTCCTGCTCACGGCTACGCGGGGACCACAATGCCGGCACATCCAACCGGGAGGCATCACTGATCCCCAACAACGTGGTGAACGTCGCCCCCCGAGTGCCCGCCGAACGCAACCCGGCATGCGTCGGGTTCGAATCCCACCGCGACAACCGCCGCGCCAGATGCGCCGCCTCCGCCGCACCCAGGTGGTCGGCGGCATCGACATAACGCTGCCAGCCCCCCGACTGCCACCGATCAATCGCCACCCCACCGGCAGTGATCCGCAGAATCGGACGTTCGGGGTCCGAGTACTGCTCCCGGTTGGGGGCCAGCGCACCACGGACAATGAGCGTCACCCCGGCCCGCGCTGCACCCAACACCGAAGCCGCCACATCAAAATCAGGATCATCGATGATCACCAACAAATGCCGACCCGACTCACCGGCCTCACCGGTAAACGCCGGCCGGGTCGCCAACACCGGGCCCAACAACGCAGCCAGTTCCTCACCACTGCCCGCCAAATAGCGGGCCGGGCCCACCCCATCGGCCTGGCCGGCGATATCAGTGTGCGGCAACCACTTCAACCAGCTCCACGCCGGCGACTCCAACTCCGGCGACGCCAACGCCACCCCCAACATGGTCGGGTCATGCCACGTCACGGCCTGAGCCACCCACGCCCGCAACGCACCCCGCACCTCGGCGGCCGCATCATCACCCTCACCCAGCACCGTGACCCGCGACAGTTTCGTCACATCCACACCCACGGGCACATCACGCACCGTGCGCTGGGTATCAAGCAAGCCCCGCAACGCACTATGCGACACCGGCTCCAAATCAATCTCATCAGCAGTGTCACTCACCCGCACCGCACTGGCCAACGCCACCGCATGGCGCCCCGTGCGCACCACCAAGAAATCCTCATCATGAGGATCGCGCTCCCACTGCCGACGCGAACCCGGCACCGCCGCCAAATCCTCCGGATCGGGATGCGACCACTCCGCTGCCGCCCGCTGCTTAGCCGCCGACCCCCGAATATTGTCCCGAACCACCGACAAATACCGCAGATAATCCGCCCGCTCAGCATCCACCTCAACAGTGCGGGCCTTCTTATCCCCACCCCGATAAATCCCCGCCGCCGCCACCAACAACGCAAACGGGAAGAACAACATCACCGGAGACACCAACCGCATCCCCGTAGCGACCATGGCAATCACCATGCCCACAATCAACACCACAATCACCACCGGCAACGCCCGCTGCAAAAACGACGCCGGAACCAACCGCGGCAACTCCGGCGGCGGCTCAACGGTGATCGTGCCCCTATCAGTAGGCGGAACCGGAAGCCGACGACGGGCCTCAAAAATCAAACGACTCATCGGGACTCCCCAACACTAGAAACGCCACCCAACTCCGACGCCACCCGACGACCCGGACGCCCATCAGGCGCCAACCCGTCATGCGCCAACAACGCATCACCACGCGACAACGTCGGACCAACAGCAAACTGCGACAACACCGACCACGGAATCGGCAACGCCGGCTCACTCAAACCAAGAGCCGAAACCGTGTCCCCCTCGCCACCATTGCTGCCGGCCTCGGTGTTAATGCCATAGCGCACACCGGTGTCCGAAATCCAAAACAACGGACCCGCATTGGCGTTAGCCGCCGGATCACTGTTAACACTCTGGACGAAATAACCCGACCCCGGGACCAGCGCAACACGCGCAGCAGTGCCACCCACCCCAGCACCCACCAAATCCAGAGTCCGCACACCCTCACGCAACGGCAACGTCGAACCCGACAACAACGACAACGAACTCGTACTCGCCCCAAAAGGCCTACTCCAATGCGCACACGTCACCGGAGCCGACACCGCATCAACCACCCTCACCGGCTGCTCCGGAAAACGCGACACATCCAACAGCCGCGAAACCGGCAACCGCGCAACATCATCAGCACCCAACACCGGCGGCCGATCCAAACCCTGCGAATCAGTGTTACGCAACACCGCCGCCACCACACCAGAAATCGGCTGCAACCC
>NZ_JBJIAJ010000027.1:0-2760 GCF_045310925.1 Mycobacterium sp. SMC-15
TTTGTGGGGGTGGGTGTGTTGTCGCTCCATCTTGGTGGTGGGGTGTGGTGTTTGTTTTGTGGATAGTGGTTGCGAGCATCTAACAAGCGAGGCTTTGGTCTTGTTTGTTTTGCAATTTTTGTTTCTTGGTTTTTGTGATTTGTAAGTGTTTAAGGGCGCATGGTGGATGCCTTGGCATCGAGAGCCGATGAAGGACGTAGGAGGCTGCGATATGCCTCGGGGAGCTGCCAACCTAGCGTGGATCCGAGGATGTCCGAATGGGGAAACCCGGCACGAGTGATGTCGTGTCACCCTCCGGTGAATGTATAGCCGGTGGGGAGGTAACGCGGGGAAGTGAAACATCTCAGTACCCGTAGGAAGAGAAAACAAAATGTGATTCCGTGAGTAGTGGCGAGCGAAAGCGGAGGATGGCTAAACCGTATGCATGTGATACCGGGTAGGGGTTGTGTGTGCGGGGTTGTGGGAGTGTCATGTCTGGGTCTACTCGCCTGGAGGACAGTGAAAAAGTGTTGTGGTTAGCGGAAGTGGCTTGGGATGGCCTGCCGTAGACGGTGAGAGCCCGGTACGTGAAAACCCGATACCTGTCTTGTGATGTTTCCCGAGTAGCAGCGGGCCCGTGGAATCTGCTGTGAATCTGCCGGGACCACCCGGTAAGCCTGAATACTACTCGATGACCGATAGCGGATTAGTACCGTGAGGGAATGGTGAAAAGTACCCCGGGAGGGGAGTGAAATAGTACCTGAAACCATGTGCCTACAATCCGTCAGAGCCCTCTCTTTGAGTGGGGTGATGGCGTGCCTTTTGAAGAATGAGCCTGCGAGTCACCGGCACGTCGCGAGGTTAACCCGTGTGGGGTAGCCGCAGCGAAAGCGAGTCTGAATAGGGCGTATCCAATCCGTTGGGGTTGGTGTAGTGGCGTGTTGTGGACCCGAAGCGGAGTGATCTACCCATGGCCAGGGTGAAGCGCGGGTAAGACCGCGTGGAGGCCCGAACCCACTTAGGTTGAAGACTGAGGGGATGAGTTGTGGGTAGGGGTGAAAGGCCAATCAAACTCCGTGATAGCTGGTTCTCCCCGAAATGCATTTAGGTGCAGCGTTGCGTGTTTCTCACCGGAGGTAGAGCTACTGGATGGCCGATGGGCCCTACTAGGTTACTGACGTCAGCCAAACTCCGAATGCCGGTGAGTGTAAGCGTGGCAGTGAGACGGCGGGGGATAAGCTCCGTGCGTCGAGAGGGAAACAGCCCAGATCGCCGGCTAAGGCCCCAAAGCGTGTGCTAAGTGGAAAAGGATGTGCAGTCGCTTAGACAACCAGGAGGTTGGCTTAGAAGCAGCCACCCTTGAAAGAGTGCGTAATAGCTCACTGGTCAAGTGATTGTGCGCCGATAATGTAGCGGGGCTCAAGCACACCGCCGAAGCCGCGGCAATACGTAAGTATTGGGTAGGGGAGCGTCCTGCATCCGGTGAAGCCACAGAGTGATCTAGTGGTGGAGGGTGTGGGAGTGAGAATGCAGGCATGAGTAGCGATGAGGCAAGTGAGAACCTTGCCCGCCGAAAGACCAAGGGTTCCTGGGCCAGGCCAGTCCTCCCAGGGTGAGTCGGGACCTAAGGCGAGGCCGACAGGCGTAGTCGATGGACAACGGGTTGATATTCCCGTACCCGTGTGTGGGCGTCCCTGATGAATCCATTCTGCTAACCACCCAAATGGTGGTCGATCTATCCCTTCGGGGTGCGACGATTACCGGCTGCGTGGGACCCGGGTGGGTAGTAGTCAAGCGATGGGGTGACGCAGGAAGGTAGCCGTACCAGTCAGTGGTAATACTGGGGCAAGCCCGTAGGAAGTCAGATAGGCAAATCCGTCTGGCATATATTCCGAGAGGTGATGCATAGCCGTTTGCGGCGAATTCGGTGATCCTATGCTGCCAAGAAAAGCCTCTAGCGAGCACATACACGGCCCGTACCCCAAACCAACACAGGTGGTCAGGTAGAGAATACCAAGGCGTACGAGTGAACTATGGTTAAGGAACTCGGCAAAATACCCCCGTAACTTCGGGAGAAGGGGGACCCTCATACCGTCATGGCCTTCGCGGCCGGCAGCGGGAGGGGGTCGCAGAAACCAGTGAGAAGCGACTGTTTACTAAAAACACAGGTCCGTGCGAAGTCGCAAGACGATGTATACGGACTGACGCCTGCCCGGTGCTGGAAGGTTAAGAGGACCGGTTAACCCTTCGGGGTGAAGCTGAGAATTTAAGCCCCAGTAAACGGCGGTGGTAACTATAACCATCCTAAGGTAGCGAAATTCCTTGTCGGGTAAGTTCCGACCTGCACGAATGGCGTAACGACTTCTCAACTGTCTCAACCATAGACTCGGCGAAATTGCATTACGAGTAAAGATGCTCGTTACGCGCGGCAGGACGAAAAGACCCCGGGACCTTCACTATAGCTTGGTATTGATGTTCGATGCGGTTTGTGTAGGATAGGTGGGAGACTGTGAAACTCGCACGCCAGTGTGGGTGGAGTCGTTGTTGAAATACCACTCTGATCGTATTGGACCTCTAACTTCGAACCATGAAGCTGGTTCAGGGACAGTGCCTGGTGGGTAGTTTAACTGGGGCGGTTGCCTCCTAAAATGTAACGGAGGCGCCCAAAGGTTCCCTCAACCTGGACGGCAATCAGGTGTTGAGTGTAAGTGCACAAGGGAGCTTGACTGTAAGACTGACACGTCAAACAGGGACGAAAGTCGGGACTAGTGATCCGGCACC
>NZ_JBJIAJ010000028.1:0-2392 GCF_045310925.1 Mycobacterium sp. SMC-15
CGACGCTGCGGCTGGCGATCCGGAGGTTCGAGGCCGCGGGTCTGACCTGGCCGATGCCCGACGAGCTCACGGACGCGGCCCTGGAACTCCGCCTGTTCGCCAAGACCGGCAATGGCAACCGGCAGGGTCACCGCCGCATCGCCGAACCTGATTGGACGACCGTGCACCGCGAGCTCAAGCGCAAGCACGTGACGCTGTCGATCCTGTGGGAGGAGTACATCGCCGCCGAACCCGACGGATACCGGTACTCGCGCTTCTGTGAGCTTTACCGCGCCTGGGAGGGCCGCCTGTCGGTGACGATGCGCCAGGCGCACGCAGCCGGCGACAAGCTGTTCGTCGACTATGCCGGCGACGGCGTGCCGGTGGTGGTCGATCGTCTCACCGGTGAGCGCAGAATGGCGCAGATCTTCGTCGCCGTGCTCGGCGCCTCGAGCTTTACCTACGCGCAGGCGACGTGGACGCAGGGGCTCGCCGACTGGATCAGCGCTCATGTTGGCGCCTTCGCGGCGATCGGCGGCATACCGGCGCTGCTGGTGCCTGACAACACCAAGGTCGCGGTCATCAAGGCGAGCCTGTACGACCCGCAGATCAATCGGACCTATGCGGAGATGGCGGCGCATTACGGCACCGCCATATTGCCGGCCCGGCCGCGCAAGCCGCGCGACAAGGCCAAGGTCGAGCAAGCCGTCCTGATCGTCGAGCGCTGGCTGCTCGGCCGCCTGCGTCATCGCACCTTCTACAGCCTGGCCGAGGTCAATGCGGCGATCGGCGAGCTGCTCACCAGGCTCAACGAGGAGCGGCCGATCCGGCGGCTCGGCGTGACGCGCCGCCGGCTGCTTGAGGAGGTCGATCGGCCGGCGCTCAAGCCATTGCCGGCGAGCCCCTACGTACTCGCCGAATGGCGGATCCGCCGCGTCAGCCTCGATTACCACGTCGAGGTGGAGAAGCATTACTACAGCGTCCCGCATCGCTTTGTGCGCGCCGAGGTCGAGGTGCGGTTCACTGCCCGCACCGTAGAGATCTTCCACAAGGGCGAGCGGATCGCCGCGCATCAGCGCATGAGCGGTAATCACAAACACACCACCGTGCCGGAGCACATGGCCTCCAGCCATCGGCGCTACGCCGGCTGGACCATCGCGCGCATCCGACAGGACGCTGCCGCGATCGGGCCGGCGACCAGCGCTTTGTGCGACCTCATTCTCGACGAGCGCTCGCACCCCGAGCAAGGCTTCCGCGCCTGCCTCGGCATCCTCAGGCTCGCCGGCTCCTATGGGCGCGGACGGCTGGACGCCGCGGCTGCGCGGGCGATCGACATCGGCGCGCGCACCTACGGCTCGGTCAAATCGATCCTCGCCAACAATCTCGATCGGCGTCCCGCTCATCAGCGCTCCGCGGACGATGCGCCGATCCTGCATGCCAACATCCGCGGACCGCGCTACTACAACTAGGAGACCATCCCTTGCTCACCCATCCGACCCTCGACCGCCTCAACGCCCTCGGCCTCCACGGCATGGCCAATGCCTTCGTCGATATCGAAGCAACCGGCGAGGCCGCAAGCCTCGGTCACGCCGAATGGCTCGCGCTGCTGCTCGAACGTGAAGCATCACTGCGCCACGATAAGCGGCTCGCCACCCGCCTGCGCTATGCGAAGCTGCGTCAGCAAGCGTGCGTCGAGGACATCGACTACCGCACCCCGCGCGGCCTCGACCGCCCGCTGTTCGCCAAGCTTGTCGAGGGCCGCTGGATCGATGACCATGCCAACCTGCTGATCTGCGGCCCGGCCGGCGTCGGCAAGAGCTGGCTCGCCTCGGCGCTCGGCCACAAGGCCTGCCGTGACAATCGCTCCGTGCTCTATCAACGTGTTCCGCGGCTGTTCGATGACCTCGCTCTCGCGCGCGGCGACGGTCGCCATCCGCGCCTATTGCGCGGGCTCGGCCGTGTCGATCTGCTGATCCTCGATGACTGGGGGCTCGAGCCGCTCGACGCTGGTGCCCGTCACGACCTCCTGGAAATCCTCGAAGATCGCTATGGTCATCGTTCCACCATCGTCACCAGCCAGCTCCCCGTGGACCAGTGGCATGTGCTCATTGGAGATCCTACCTATGCCGACGCCGTGCTCGATCGCCTCGTCCACAATGCCCATCGGCTCGACCTTACTGGCGAGAGCCTGCGCCGAACCCGGCAATCCGCCCGAAAGACCTGAGCCCGTGACGCTGTGGACATGCCGCTGCGCTTGGACAACGCCAAGGCGTTGCCCACATGCCCACAGCAAACGCAACAGAAACACAACAAGCTCAAGCCGCGATTCCAGTTGACCGTGCGGCTTGCCCAATGCCAGAGAACCTCAGCAGCTAGAACGCCTCGCCCCCGGGCGAGATCAAATCGGAGAGGT
>NZ_JBJIAJ010000029.1:0-1639 GCF_045310925.1 Mycobacterium sp. SMC-15
CGGCGACATGCCGCTGATCGATGCCACGCTGATCGATCGCTTGATCGAGACCTTCGCGCCCGACCGCGGCCATCTGATCGCGGTCCCCGTCAGCGAGGGCCGCCGCGGCAATCCGGTGCTGTGGTCGCGCCGCTTCTTCAAGGAGCTGATGACGCTCGACGGCGACATCGGCGCCCGCCACCTGATCGCCAAGCACGCCGAAGTGGTCGCGGAGGTCCCGGTCGAAGGCAACAGCGCCTTCCTCGACATCGACACGCCGCAGGCGCTGGAAGCGGCAAGGCGAGGCTGAACTATCAGCCGTCGTCCCGGCGAAGGCCCTAGGGCATGCACACATCTAGTTGGGTGGGGATTCCCGAATCGGTATTTCGTGTGATTCATATTGCGGCACTTCGGCTTTGGCGGAGGTGTCGACATGCTGGCGCAAATTGACTGGTCATTAGGTCGGTTCGGGGATCTCCGCCTCGATAAAGGGGGGCGGCGCTCGTCGAATGCATGGTCGCGGGCAAGGATGTCTGCCTGCGACGGCTGGCAGGAGGCATGCGTGCCCGGGAGGTGCGCTTCAACCGCTTTCTCGGCAATGCCAAGGTGACGACGACGCGGATAATCGAAAGCTGGAGCGATGGTACGGTAATGGCGGCCGAAGGCCGCCATGTGCTGGCGATCCAGGATACCAGCGAGATCAATTTTGCCACCAAGGCACAAAACCGGCGTGGCTTGGGCGAGATCGGTCATGGCAACACCCGCGGGGTGTTGCTGCACCCGATGCTGGCCGCAGACGCGGAAAGCGGCTGCTGCCTTGGCCTGTTGCACGGCGAGATCTGGACCCGCCAGGGCCGCCGCACCGTCTCGCACGACAATCGCGATCTGAAGGACAAAGAATCGCAACGCTGGATCGCGACCGCTCTGGCAGCCAAGCCGCTGTTGGCGAAGGCTGCGATGGTGACCATGCTGGGCGACCGCGAGAGCGACATCTTCGCGCTCTACGCCTGCGCCGCAGAACACCAGTTCCACGTCATTGCCCGGAGCATGCATGATCGCAAGCTGGCGGATGGCTGTGGCCTGTATGCGGCCAGCGAGGCCATGACCAGCATCGAACAACGGACCATCGTATTGCCTGCGCGAGCACAACGGCCTGAGCGGGCTGCGCTTCTCGATCTGCGCTTCGGCGCCGTCGAACTGGCCCGACCGCAAACCAAGTTCCTGCGCCATCTGCCGAAAAGCCTACCCTTGATCCTGGTCGATGTGCGCGAGATCGAGCCGCAGGCCGGGATCGAGCCGCTGCACTGGCGGCTGCTCACCACGCATCCGGTGACGAATGCAGAAGAGGCCTGGCGCATTATCGAATGGTACAAGCGGCGGTGGCTGATCGAGCAGTTCTTCCGCATCTTGAAGACACAAGGCCTCAAGCTCGAAGACAGTCAGATCGGGACCGCCGAGCGGCTTCTCAAGCTGGTCGCGATCGCGGCCAAGGCGGCAGTCATCTCCCTTCAGCTTGTGCAGGCGCGCGATGGTCGCGACAACCAGTCTGTCCGAATTGCCTTCAATGCTGGGGAAGTCGCTACACTTGCCGCCCTCAATCGCAACCTCGAAGCCCAAAGCAAGCGGCTGAGAAACCCGCACCCGCCTGACAGCCTCGCTT
>NZ_JBJIAJ010000030.1:0-1447 GCF_045310925.1 Mycobacterium sp. SMC-15
CGGCGGAGGCCTCGGCCTTCACCTGATCGATCGCTTTCGCGAGCGCCTTCTCTTCATCCAGCTTGTAGAGCGCAGCGTCCGGCGCACCGTCGAACGTGCGCTTGTCCTTCTTCTCCTCGATGCTGAGGATGTTGCTGGCGCGCTTGGTGCCGGCGAGCAGGTTCTTGCCGTCGTCACTGTCGAGGAATTTGCCGAGCGCTTCCACGCGGCGAACGACGAGCAGCAGATCGTCCTGACCGCCAAGCGAGAACACGGCATCGACGAGATCATGCCGCGCGCCCTGGTCGCGGAGCTGGACCTTCAGGCGGTCGGCGAAGAAAGCGAGCAGATCGTTCGGCAACGTCTCGGCATCGGCCTCGACCGACAGTCCGCGCAAGGCCGATTTGGCCGTCTTCAGGATCGGCAGGCGCAACGTGTTCTCGACGATCAGCCTGATTGCGCCCAGCGCCGCGCGGCGCAACGCGTACGGATCCTTCGATCCCGTCGGCTTCTCATCGATTGCCCAGAATCCAGCCAGCGTGTCGAACTTGTCCGCCAGCGCCACTGCAATGCTCACCGGATCGGTCGGCACGCGATCGGTCGGCCCCTGCGGCTTCCAGTGCTCCTCGCTCGCGGCGGCAACGGACGCATCCTCACCCTGCGCCAGCGCGTAGTATTTGCCCATCAGGCCCTGAAGCTCGGGGAATTCGCCGACCACTTCGGTCAGCAAATCCGCCTTGGCGAGACGCGCGGCGCGTTTTGTCTTCTCGACATAGGCGCCGACCAGCGGCGCGATCTCGGCTGCCAACGCCTCGATGCGCTTGATGCGCTCCGCCTGCGTCCCGAGCTTCTCGTGGAACACGATCTGCTCGAATTTCGGCAGCCGGTCCTCGAGTTTCGTCTTCAGATCAGTCTCGTAGAAGAACTTCGCATCCGACAGCCGCGGGCGGATCACGCGCTCATTGCCGGCGACGATGGTCTTGCCGCCGTCGGGCGCCTCGATGTTGGCGGTCAGCACGAACTTGTTGGTCAGCTTCCCCGTCTTGGGATCCCTGACCACGAAGCACTTCTGGTTGTTGCGGATGGTGGCGCGGATCACTTCGTCCGGGATGACCAAGAATTCCTTCTCGAACGATCCCATCATCACAACGGGCCATTCGACGAGACCGGAGACCTCATCGACCAGCACCTGGTCCTCGACCAGTTCGAGGCCCTGCGCGAACGCCAGCTCCTTGGCGTCCTCGACGATGATGTCCTTGCGCGCCTGCGGATCGAGGATGACTTTGGCGGCCTTCAGCTTGGCCTCGTAGTCCTCGAAGCGGCGCACCGGGATCGCACCCGGCGCCATGAAGCGATGGCCGTAGGTGGTCTGCCCGGCCTCGATGCCGTCGACCGAGAATTTCACGACATCGGGCTCCTCGGTCTCCAGACCGAAGGTCGCAATGATCGAATGCAGCGGCCGGACCCA
>NZ_JBJIAJ010000032.1:0-1362 GCF_045310925.1 Mycobacterium sp. SMC-15
CGTGTTGCCTCACGTCAAGATGCGCGCGAGGGCGGGTTCGTTGCCTCACGTGATTGTGCGCGCTTGGGGACTCGGGATCGGGTGGTGGCTCCGGGCTTGCTGGTGGTCATTTTGAGGAGTCGGCCGGTCAATGCTTGGATCTGACGCTGGGTGGCGGCCGGGTTGATCCGGGCGTGGATTCTGGCCAGAGCGGCTATGCGATCAGCGGTGGTGTTGGGGTGATCGATGGCGCGGTGGAACGGGGTGGCTGCCGTGTCGTACTTCTTAGTTACCTTGGCGCCGTCACGGACTTTGGATATCAGTTTCTGCTGCGGGTAGAAGTAGTTGGTCAGCTGGGACTGCAACTGCCAGATCTCGTTGAGTAACAACAACTCCGGGGCGGTATCGTAGCGGTGGTAGCCGACCATGGTGCGCACGACCGCCCAGTTCTTCTGCTCGACGTGACAGCCGTCGTTCTTGTTCGTCGGCCGCGCCCGAGTGAAGGTGATCTTGCGGTTTCTACACCAGATGAACAGATAGACGTTGATGAATTCGGCTCCGTTGTCGGAGTCCACGCCCAAGATCGGGAACGGCATCTTGTTGGCGATGCCTTCCAAAGCGGCCAGCACGCATTTGGCCTCCTTGCTGGGCACTGAGCGGTTTTCCGTCCAGCCAGTGGCAATGTCGGTCACCGTCAGCGTGAACGCGTACGGTCCGATGGTGTTGCCGCCATCGTGGGAGACCAGATCGATCTCCACGAATCCAGGTTGCGCATCGTTCCAATCCGCCCAGGTACGGACCGGGATTTGGCTTCTCAGCAGCGAACCCGGCTTTGTCGTGCGACGCCCCTTGATCTGATGCTTGGCCCGCTCACCTGCCAGGCGGCGATCGATCGTGGCCGCCGACATCGACACCAACAGTGTCGCGGTCTCGTCATCGATGACCAGCTCACCGAAGTGCCGCAACACCGCCACCAGTTCACCCAGCATCGGCGCCAGTCGCTTGCCGGCCGGCATCCCCAGCACGGTCCAGCACACGGTCAGCGCAGCAATTACATCCGGCCCGTATCTGGGTGGACGCGGACTTCGCCGCGGTGTCACCACCTTGGGCTGCAACGCCGCCTTGAGGGCCTTGCGGGCATGGTTACGATGCCAACCCGTGTTGGCGCACAATTCGTCCAGGATCCTGCTCTTGACTCGCCTATCCGCCACCACGTAGCGGATCGCGGTCATCTCGGTCACAGCGCGTCGCTCGGCCAACGTCAACCCCATCATCTGGGCCTACCGAGAGCTCAACCGATCCCTCCAGAAGGCACGCCGAAGCGCGCATTTTGAATGAGGCAACGACTAGCCGCATCGCGCGCATAAAAGGCGATTCAACGCG
>NZ_JBJIAJ010000033.1:0-1321 GCF_045310925.1 Mycobacterium sp. SMC-15
CGAGCGTGCATTGCTCCTATGTCAAGCGGCGGCTAGGTCGTGGGTTTGTGGTGGGGTGTGATTGTCGGTGAGCAGGCGTTTATAGACCACGCGGGCGAGTCGGCGTTTGAGGCAGCGAAGGGCCTCCCTGCTGGAGTCTCCTTGGGTTAGTCGCTTGCGGTAGTAGATCTGGCCGGGGCTGTCGGCGAGGCGGATCTGGGTGATTGCGATGCGGTGCAGTGCAGCGTTGAGTTGGCGGTTGCCCGAGCGGGTCAGTCGGACTCGGCCCGCGGTGTTGCCCGACCACACTGGGATCGGTGCGGTGCCACTGTGGCGGGCGAAGCTGGCTTCGGAGGTGAATCGGGTGATCCCTGCGGTTTCGGCGACGAGTTTGGCCGCGGTCAGGTCCCCGCAGCCGGGCAACGCCAGCAGTGCTGGGGCTGCCTGGGTGACGCGGTCGCTGATCCGGACGGTGAGTGCGTCGATCGCTTCAGTGAGTCGGGTGACGTCGGCCAGTTCGTCGCGGGCGATCTCGGCCAGCAGCCCGGGCTGAGTGCACAGCCACTGGGCCAGCTGTGCGCACGGGCGTGCGCGGTGCAACGATCCCCGCGGGGGCTCGGCGGCCGGATCGAGGTCATGAACGCGTTCGCGCAGCCGGTTGATTGTCGCAGTGCGTTGCGCGACAAGGTCTTCACGGCGATCGGTCAACAATTTCAGTTCCCGCGAGACCTCGTCGTGGGCGGCCATCGGTAGATCCGGATGGCGCAGCACTGCGTGCGCGACGGCCAGTGCGTCGATCGGATCGGACTTGCCGCGAGTGCGTGCTGAGGCCCGGGCCTGGGCCATCAACTTCGGTGCTACCCGCACCACCTGCTGGCCTGCGGTGAGCAGGTCGCGTTCCAGACGGGCCGAGTAGTTGCGGCAGTCCTCGACTCCCCACGTGAGATCGTGCCCGAACTCGACGCGGGCCCACCGCAACGCCTTGCGATGACCGGTCGTGGTGGCTGCGACGGTTTTCTCGCCGAGCTTGCGCCCGATCTCGTTGACCGCCACGAACGTGTGGCTGCGCTTGTGTACATCGGTTCCGATGACCACCATGGACAGTGCCTTCTTTCATCTCGACGGGAGGCAAGGAAGGTCGGGCCGGCCGGTGGACACATCTCAGTCGGGGCGGTGCCACGCTCCTATCAAGTCACACCGGTCGGTCCTTCCCCGCCTGATGCCGGCACAATGCACGATGGCCAACCCGAAGGTGGCAGTGTTTGCAAGAGCCAGGCACCAGGTGAGAAGAACCCAACCACCGCAACGCGGCACCGTCGAGACTGACACTGAGTGTTTGCAC
>NZ_JBJIAJ010000034.1:0-1276 GCF_045310925.1 Mycobacterium sp. SMC-15
GGCAGATTCATACGGTCAGTGCAACATCCATTGATCTGGGGGTTGTCATGCCGAGTGGGTATCCGCATTCGTTGGCGACGCGGCGGGAGTTGTTCGACCGCGTATGTCAGGGAGCTCCGTTGATCCGAACGGCGCGGGAGATGGGCGTGTCGACGACCTCGGCTTGGGTGTGGTGGCGTGACGCTGGAGCGATGAAGTTACTGATGGGCAGTGGGGATCGGGGCCTGGCCGATCCTGGTGATCTGAACGGGTCCGGTGGCCGTGGGCATCGGCTGTGCTTCGGTGAACGGGTCGAGATCATGCGAGGTCTCGACCGTGGTCTTAGCCAAGTCGAGATCGCCCGGGAGCTCGAGCGCGATCGGTCGGTTATCAGCCGTGAGATCAGTCGAAACCGCAACCCCGACGGGGATTACCACGCCAGGATGGCGCATGCCCGAGCCACCAAGAATGCCAAGCGTCCCAAAGGATTCAAGCTCGACGACCCGAGATTGTGCGATCAGGTCACTACCTGGATGGATGACGGGTGGAGTCCGAAGCTGATCGCCGAGGTATTGGCCCGCGATCACCCTGATGACAGGCTGGCGCAGGTGAGCCACGAAACGATCTACAAGTGCCTCTACGTGCAGGGCCGCGGCCAACTGCGCGCCGATCTGCACAAGCAGTTGTCGACCAAACGCAGCACCCGCAGATCCCGCACTGGCTCCACACGGGGCCCCGGCACATTTACCAGCGCTTTCACCATCAGTCAGCGACCCGCCGAAGCCGCCGACCGCGCCGTACCCGGGCACTGGGAGGGGGATCTGATCCTCGGTGCCGGCAACGGTTCGGCGATCGGCACCCTCGTCGAACGCAGCACCCGGTTCACGATCCTGCTGCACCTGCCTGACGATCACACGGCCGAGTCGGTGGCCACCGCGATGATCGAGGCGATGAGCGAGTTGCCGGCTCATCTGCGGCGCACCATCACATGGGACAGAGGCAGCGAGATGGCCCGCTGGCGCGACATCGAACTGCAGCTACAGGCCCCGGTCTACTTCTGCGACCCACACTCGCCGTGGCAACGCGGCTCCAACGAGAACACCAACCGACTGCTGCGGTTCTGGTTCGACAAGGGCACCGACCTGCGGGTGCACACCAAAGCCGACCTCAAACGCATCCAAGACAAACTCAACACCAGGCCGCGCCCCACCCTGGATCTCGATACCCCGGCCCAACGCCTAGCCGCCCTCCTCGATCAAGCCGCCTAGCGGCGTTGCACTAGCCACTTGACTTTGAG
>NZ_JBJIAJ010000035.1:0-1238 GCF_045310925.1 Mycobacterium sp. SMC-15
GGAGACTTCGAGCAGTCCGCCCGCGGTGTAATAGCGGTCGGTCGCATAGCCGCCGGTGCCGGCCGGCACCAAAGTGAGATCACGGGCATCGATCCACATGTTGCTGTTGAGCAGCGTGCCGCTGTCGCGGTTCTGCGGGCTGTCGCGCAGCTCGTTGCCCTGGACGTTGACCTTGATCGCATTGGCCGACACCGGCAGCACGGTGCCGGTGGTGCCGGAGACGTCGATGACAGAGCCGGTTTCGGCGAACACCCGCTTGCCGGCGGAAGCCGACACCTGGCCGCCCTGCGCCATGGTCAGCGAGCCGTTCCTGAAGTCGATGGTGCCGCCGGTGACGATCTCGATGCGCGACTGATCGGGGCGATCCACCAATGTCGAGAGGTTGTCGAACTGGCCGGTCGCCAGCAGATTGGGCTTGGCCGAGGCGATCAGCGCATCGCGCTGCGAATTGAACGCGGTCGCGGTCGGATCGATGCCCGAGACCAGCGCGGCCGCGGCATCGGTCTCCGGCAGGATCAGGCTGATGCCGTTACTGGTCAGCGTAATACTGCCGCTTGTATCGGACGCCGAGTTGAGCAGATGAATGGTGCCGCGCTGGTTGACCGAGGTGGTGGAGACGAGGATGCCGTCCTGGGTGACGGCATGTCCGGCGAGCGTGATGTCGCCCTGCTGGGCGAAGATCAGCCCGCTATTGCCGACCCCGCCGCTGCCGCTTCCGGCGCGGATGATTGGCACCACTTCGCTGCCGCGGGTGGTCGAGACCTGGTTGGCGGTGGTGCCGAGCCCGAACCGCAGGATGAAATCGTCGCCGGCCGCGAACTGGGTCTGGCCCTTCGGCGTGGTGATGGCGCCGGCGTTGTTGACTTCGGTGCCCATCAGCAGCACGAAGCCGCCGCCTGCCGTCACCGAGGACGGCGCATTGGTGGTGATCAGCGCACCGCTCTCGACCACGATCTTGCCGCCCGCGCCGGTGAAGTTCGGCACATAGACGTTGCCGCTCTGGCTCGCATAGATGCCATTACCGAACTGGCCGTCGGTGATGTTGGCGCTGGAGGCGATCAGCGAGCCGACATTGATCTGGCTCGCGCCGCCGAAGATGATGCCGTTCTGGTTGATGACCAGCACCTGCCCCGGCGCGTTGATGCGTCCGAGGATCTGGCTCGGGCCGGTGTTGCCGACGACGCGGTTGAGCGCGGTCCAGCTGGCGGCCTGCTGGTTGAAATTGACCGTGGTCTGGC
>NZ_JBJIAJ010000036.1:0-1214 GCF_045310925.1 Mycobacterium sp. SMC-15
CGCGACCCTCCAGCGCATTGGTGACGGAAGCGACCACCGCGGCACCGGCCATGTTGACCGCCTTGTAGCGCTGCGCTGCGATCGCCTTGGTCGATTCCACGATGTCGGCGACGCCGACCGTCCAGTCACCGGGCAGCGGCGCATACAGCGCCGGATCCATCAGGCGCGCGAAGCCGCGAAACACCGGAATGCCGCTGTAGAAGACCTCGCTGCCGCCCGCCATCGCAACGCCGTGTTGTTTCCTTGCCCAGAGCAGACTCTCTAGCAGATACGCGGGGAATTGGGGCGGGGTTTTGCCGCGTAGCCCGGTCCCGTCATCCCCGCGCAAAGGCTTCGCCTTTGTCGCTGGAGGTGCGAGCGCAGCGAGCCTCGAAGGATGCACGGTCACCAGCGGGGCCGTCGACCCTTCGAAGGCGGCTGAAGAAGCGGCCACCTCAGAGCGTGTGAATTTTTGTGGCTTGGGCGAAAGATGTAGCGGGAGGGATGGGGGATGTGATTCCCTGCAATCGCTGAATTGCGGGAGAGCGGGAGATGGCTGAAGACCAGCTGTTTGGAGAACTGCCGGAGCAGCCGAAGCCGCAAACTGATGCGGCGCCAGCGGGTTTGCCGCGTCTGCGCGAGCCGCAGCGCGATCAGATTGAACTGCGGGCGGTGGATATCGATAGCCTGATCGGGGAAGATCATCCGGCGCGGGTGATCTGGTGCTATGTCGACGGGCTCGAGCTGCGCGAGCTTGAAGATCGGATCAAGGCGCGGGGCGAGAGGCCGGGTCATCCGGCGACGTCGCCACGGCTTTTGCTGGCACTGTGGCTCTATGCGACCAGCGACGGGGTAGGAAGCGCTCGCGCCCTGGAGCGGCTGTGCGAGAGCCACGATGTCTATCGCTGGCTGTGTGGCGGGGTCTCGGTGAACTACCATACGCTGGCGGACTTCCGGGTCGGATGCGCCGATCTGCTCGATCGGCTGCTCGCCGAACATCTTGCGGCCTTGGCGGAGGTGGGCCTGGTCGACCTCAGCAAGCTGGCGCAGGACGGCGTGCGGATCCGGGCGAGCGCCGGGGCCGCCTCGTTCCGGCGAGAACAGACACTCGATCACCATTTGGAGACCGCGCAGACGATCGTGGCGGAGCTCAAACGCGAGGTCGAGGCGCGCTCCGATGCCAGCAACCAGCGCATCAAGGCGGCCAAGGAGCGAGCGGCGCGTGAGCGCACCGA
>NZ_JBJIAJ010000037.1:0-1136 GCF_045310925.1 Mycobacterium sp. SMC-15
ACGGCAACCCGATCAAGCTGACCTCGCACGAATACAATCTGCTCGACTATCTGATGCACCACACCGGGCGGGTGGTTTCGCGCACCGAGCTGGTCGAGCATCTCTACGACCAGGACTTCGACCGCGACTCCAACACCATCGAGGTGTTCGTCGGCCGCATCCGCAAGAAGCTGGAAGTCGATATCATCCAGACGGTTCGCGGCCTCGGCTACATGCTGTCGGCGCCGACTTGAGGCATGATCCGGAAAACTGCGCAGCGGTTGTCCGGGAAGCTCATGCCCAAATCAAGGAGCTCGCGCGATCAGCGATGCCGTCCCCAAGGACCTTGGAGAGGGCCTTGGAGTGGGTCCAGCGGCCCCAGCGGTCCCTGCCTTGGGCCGGTGCCCGGCAGCGGCGGCGGATTGTTCGGCTGCGCGGGCGGCGTGTCGCCCCACGGGCCATGGGTGACCGGCGGAGGTTGATCGCCTGGCAGCGGCGGCTGGTCCTGCGGCGCCGTCGCGTCCGTCTCATCCGGCAGCGCCAGCGGGCCGGGGTCATGACCGCCGGCATATTTCACCAGGGCATCGACCCGGGATTTCACCGACGGGTGGGTGGCGAACAGGTCGGCGAAGCCCTCGCGCGGATTGTCGACGCAGAGTTCCATTACCGCCGAGGTGGCTCCCGGCAGCTCGCCGCGATTCTCGATCTTGCGCAGCGCCGAAATCATCGCATCGGGATTCTTGGTCAGCTCGACCGATCCGGCATCGGCGAGAAATTCGCGCGACCGCGACAGTGCGAGCTTGACCACCTGCGACAGCAGCCAGGCCAGCATGATCAATGCGACCGCGATGATGATGACGACGATCGCGCCGCCGCCCGAACCCTTGCTGTCGCGATCCGAGGAGGAGGACGATGATCGCGAGGATGACGAGGACGACCAGCCGCCTCCGCCGCCGCTCCACGACAGATTTGTGAACAGGCGGAAGAACAGTTCGCCGAAGAAGCCGACCACGCCGGCGATGATCACCGCGATCACCATCAGTTGCACGTCGCCGTTCTTGATGTGGGTGAGCTCGTGGCCGAGCACGGCCTCGATCTCCTGGTCGTTCAGCGCTCTCAGAAGACCCGTGGTGACCGTGACGGCGTATTGGCGCGGG
>NZ_JBJIAJ010000038.1:0-1119 GCF_045310925.1 Mycobacterium sp. SMC-15
CGTCCTCGGTGCTGATGAATGCGGTGCCGGCCAGGGTCGCCGGCGTGCCGCGGGTGGTGATGGTGGTGCCGGCGCCGGACGGCAAGCTCAACCCGCTGGTGCTGGCGGCCGCCCATCTCGGCGGCGTTTCGGAGATTTACCGCGTCGGCGGCGCCCAGGCGGTGGCCGCCCTGGCCTATGGCACCGCGTCGATCGCGCCGGTGGCCAAGATCGTCGGCCCCGGCAACGCCTATGTCGCCGCCGCCAAGCGGCTGGTGTTCGGCAAGGTCGGCATCGACATGATCGCCGGCCCTTCCGAGGTGCTGGTCATCGCCGACGATACCGGCAATGCCGACTGGATCGCGGCCGATCTGTTGGCGCAGGCCGAGCACGACGTCAGCGCACAGTCGATCCTGGTCACCGACAGTGCGCGGCTCGCCGCCGATGTCGAGCGCGCGGTCGAGGCGCAGCTGGCGACGCTGCCGCGTGCGGCGATTGCGCGCGCCTCGTGGGAGGATTTCGGCGCCGTGATCAAGGTGGCGAAGCTCGACGACGCGGTCGAGCTTGCGAACGCGATCGCGGCGGAGCATCTGGAGATCATGACCGCGGACGCCGAGGGCCTGTCGAAAAAGGTCCGCAATGCCGGCGCGATCGTCCTCGGGGCCCATACCCCGGAGGCGATCGGCGACTATGTCGGCGGCTCCAACCATGTGCTGCCGACGGCGCGCTCGGCGCGGTTCTCCTCGGGCCTCGGGGTGCTTGACTTCATGAAGCGAACCTCGATCCTGCGGTGCGGGCCGGATCAGCTTCGTGCGCTCGGGCCTGCCGCGATGACGCTCGACGTGGAATCGATCGGCCGTTCCGGGCCCGATATCGAGCATGAGCGGGCGATCGCGATCTACGACCTGGTCGAGCAGAATTTGTTCGCGCCCGAGGGCGTCGCCGGGCCGGGTCCGTATACCCTGCATATCGCGATCACCGGCAACCGGCTGATGTTCGATATCAGGAAGGAGGACGGCTCGCCTGTCGTGGCGCATCTGTTGTCGCTGACGCCGTTCCGCCGTGTCGTGAAGGACTACTTCATGATCTGCGACAGCTACTATCAGGCGATCCGGACCGCGACACCGGACAAGATCGAGG
>NZ_JBJIAJ010000039.1:0-1112 GCF_045310925.1 Mycobacterium sp. SMC-15
TGTACTGCCCAGGCAGGTTGGTCAACCTGGTGATGGGCGGAATCTTGCCGATCGCGGAGTGTTGCCGATGGTGATTGTAGGTATGCAACCAGGTGGGCAGGGCTGAGCGGCGGGTTGCCTCGTTGGGGTAGTGACGAGCGAATGCCCATTCACCAGCCATGGTGCGGTGGAAGCGCTCGATTTTCCCGTTGGTTTGGGGCCGGTATGGCCGGGTTCGCTTGTGATTGATCTGTAGTTCGATACACGCCTCGCGCCAGGCATGGGACTTGTAACAGCTGCCGTTGTCGGACAACACTCGTTGCACTGTGACACCACGTACGGCGAACCAATTCACCGCTCGGTGCAGCACTCCGATCGCGGTCTGAGCGGTTTCGTCATCGTGGATCTCGGCGTAGGCGACCCGTGAGTGGTCATCGATCACGGTGTGGACGAACGCGTGGCCGATCTTGGGATCGTGGCCCCTGCTGCGTTTCACTCCCGGAGTGCTGCGGCGGTTCTTGCTGCCCTGTGAGCGGCCCACGAATCGCCATCCCCCGCCGGCGGGGATGTTGCCCAGCTTCTTGACATCGACGTGGATCAGTGAGCCGGGGCGGTCGTGCTCGTAGCGACGAATCAGTTCACCGGTCCGAATATCTACGTGGGACAGTCGATTCAACCGGCAACGCACCAACACTGCGTGGACCGTGGAGGCCGGCATGGACAACCGTGATGCGATCGCCATCGGGGAGAGGCGATGACGCCACCGCAAGTCCACGATGCGACGCACAACCGGTTGCGGGGTGCGGTTGGGGCTGCGGTGCGGGCGGCTGGAGCGGTCGGTCATCCCGGCCTCACCCATCGCGGCGTATCTGCTCGCCCATCGTTTGGCTGTCGGCCAGGACACGTTGAAGTGCTCAGCTGCCCGCACGATTGGCCAGCCCTCGTCAATGATGCGACGCGCGAGCAACAACCGCCCACGAGGGGTCAAAACGGCATTAGCGTGGACCACGAAGGTCTCCTGTTCGTTGCAGTGAAGTGGTAGCAGCTCCACTCCACGGCAGGAGACCTTCACCCATCAACGACTCTTACAGCGTGTCGTCACACTTTCTCAACCAACCTGCCTGGGCAGTACA
>NZ_JBJIAJ010000040.1:0-1100 GCF_045310925.1 Mycobacterium sp. SMC-15
CCGCGCGAAGGCACCGTCCCACGAGCCTGCGAGGTAGCCTTCCAGCGAGTCGAAGCCGGCCGCGCGCCAGAGCTCCTCGCGATAGAATTCATGCGACATCGCCCAACCGGCGTAAACGCGTCCCATCGCACGAAGGCCCGCGGTCGGCTTGTCAACAAAGCGGCCATCCCGGTAGGCGGGATCGGCGGTCAGCGCGGCCTTCACGACTTCGAGAAACACATAGTTGTAAGGCGAGCACCTTGCGCTGCCGCAGACCACCGCTGCGCGCTCCACCAGGTCGGGATAGCGCGCGGCCCAATGATAGGCCTGCATGCCGCCCATCGACCAGCCGTAGACCAGCGCGAGCCTGCTCACGCCGAACCGCTCGACCAGCAGCCGGTGCTGGATGGCGACCGCGTCAAAGTAAGTGAAAGCTGGAAACGGCGCGCCGCCGAGCACCTCGGCCGAGTTCGAGGGCGAGGATGACAGGCCATTGCCGAACAGATTGGCGATGACGATGAAGTAGCGCGCGGGATCGAGCGCGCCGCCCGGCTGCACCAGCCATTCGATGTCGGTATTCTGTGCCGAGAACGACGTCGGATAAAGGATGACGTTGTCCTTGGCCGCATTCAGCGTGCCGTAGGTCTGGTAGGCGAGCGAAAGCCGCGGACACACGGCGCCGCCCTGCAAGGTCGCTGAACCTGCTTCAAACACCTGATAGTCGCGTGGCGTGGTCATGCGCGGTCACCTCGATCGGCAGGGCGCGATGCCGCGCCCTTAATAACTGTACGTATCGTACACTAATTAGGAGCCGACGCAAGTGCGACGTGGGTGGAATGACACCGGGCCGATCCATTCAAAATCGGCATCGATCAATACCCGTTTCGGCTTGGACCCATTGTCGTCATCTCTCTAGGAAAGACCCCGAGGAAATTTCCAAGGAGGCGCTAATGAGCGCAATTGTGTCCGCCACGGATGCGCGGCGATCCCGTGTCCGGCTGTTGATCGTGACGATGCTGTTTCTCGTCACCACCGTGAACTATGCCGATCGCGCCACGCTCTCGATCGCCGGCACCGCCCTCTCCAAGGAACTGCATCTCGACCCCGTCGCGATGGGTTAC
>NZ_JBJIAJ010000041.1:0-1086 GCF_045310925.1 Mycobacterium sp. SMC-15
ATTTGCTGAAGCCTGAGGTGATCTGGAACATCGAAGCGGGGCTGAAGCTCACCGTCGAGAAGCTCGAGCGCGCCGAGGCCCAGCGCGTCGCGATGACGCAGCGTGCGCTCGAATTCTTCGAGACCTACGATCTGCTGCTGGCACCCGCGACCATCGTGCCGCCATTCCCGGTCGAGCACCGCTATGTGGCCGAGTGCGACGGCAAGACATTCGACAATTACGTCGAATGGCTCGGCATCGTCTATGCGATCACGCTGGCCTGCTGCCCGGCGCTGTCGCTGCCCTGCGGCTTCACCGCATCGGGCCTGCCGGTCGGCCTGCAGATGGTGGCCAAGCCGCGCGCCGAGGCGCAGCTTCTGGCCGGCGCGAAAGTGCTGGAGGATATTTTGGGCGTGCGCGGCACCACCCCGATCGATCCGCGGCCGCCGCGATAAGGCGGCCTACGCCTGGTCTTCCGTCGCCTGCAACGCGACCGACAGCGCGAGCTTGGTCTGCTCGACGATCTCGTCCATCAGCTCCTCGCGGCTGATCTGGCCGACTTCGCCGGTGAGCAGGCCCTGCTCGGCAAGCATCACGATGCCGTGCAACCCGGCCCAGATCTTCAGCGCCTGCCGCTCGCGCAACAGCCCCACCGCCGGAGCCTCGAACGACTCGATCAGCAGCGCCAAGGTTTCCATCGCGGCAACGTGCAGCTCGCTGCCGACCGGCGCGCAGGCCATGGTTCTGGACGCGAACATCAACCGGTAGATGCCATGGCGCTCGAGCCCGAAGGCCAGCGCAGCCTGCGCAAAGCGTGACAGTTTCGAGCCTTTGCCGGGCTGCTCGATCGCCGCACGCATGATCACGTTGAACTGCCGGAACGCTTCCGCGGTGACCGCCTGCAGCAGCGCCTCACGGTCGGCGAAGTGCCGGTACGGCGCCGGCTGCGAGACGCCGAGCTGCTTGGCCAGCGCCTTGATGCTGATTGCTTCGGGACCACCGAGCTCGACCTCGCGCAGCGCCGCCTGAATCAGCGCTTCGCGGAGGTCGCCATGGTGGTAGGTCTTGAATGGCTTGCGAACGATTTGTCCCATTGCGGCAAATGAT
>NZ_JBJIAJ010000042.1:0-1066 GCF_045310925.1 Mycobacterium sp. SMC-15
GATCGCAACGCGAAACCACAGTTCCGAACACGTCAAATATGACGTAGCGAAAGCCTCGCTTGCGATTCTCAAAGTCGAGTGCATCGCTTGTGACGATTGCGAAAAGCAAACCGTTGTCGACGACTCGCGCGGAGATGACGCGCGACTTGTGGAATCGCAAATTATCGTCATCCACGTAATGTGTGCGACCGCAAAGGTTGCGTTGCGCGTTGGTCTTTGGATCATGCGATTCAGTGCGGAAAAGCGTAGTCATGGCGTTGTTTCCTTTCGACTTGGACTCATCAGTGGCCGCGTGACGGCCAGACCGCGCTAGGCGCGGTTTCGTCCTATTTGTCAGGTGACACATACGACACGCTAGGCGTGCGAAAGCCTTTCACGTTGTGCGAAGTGTAGGAGTCGCGTCGGGTCATTTCACAACCGATAGCGGCAAAGGCGATAACGATACCGATTGAAACTGCGACGCAAACCGCGTCGCGCAGTGCTGCAAGGTATGCGCGGACCATTAGCGTGCCCTCGCGATGCAGAACGAAAAGCAAAACCGGCCAATGCGGATAAACCGCAAGCCGCCGACTCGTTTTGTGCTGAAATTGATTGCGTTCATGGTGTTCACGCTACCGGACGGGATTGGTCGGCGGAAACATTGCACGAAACGACGCGGTAGAAGTCTCGGCTGTAGCGCGGGCGATCATTTCCGCGCACCGAAGAAAAGGCGAGGCGACGATACATTGCGTCGAAAGCTTCGCTAGGGTCGCGTAGCCAAAGGCGGGCGATCCAATCGCACCCATTGAGCGTGCAACGAAAGCGAATGTCATAGGCCTTGCGACGCGGTGGCGTTGGCATTGGGCGAAAATTCAATTCGGTCATTGGCGTTTGTCCTTTCGAGCGTGTCGCCCCCGCGTGTGCGGTGGCAGGTGTGTAAGGTAGCACACCTAACGCATACAGCAAGCGTCTAGTTCGCCCCTAATGCCTGTATTCGTTGGCTTTCTTGCGTGTTGCGCGCTCGCTTAGCGCGCTCCGACATGCCACGCGCGCCAGCGTCGCGCCTTACGAGGCATGCAATGCGCGC
>NZ_JBJIAJ010000043.1:0-1028 GCF_045310925.1 Mycobacterium sp. SMC-15
GACCTTCGCAGCCCATCAAAGCTATCTCGGCCTTGCCGGCAATCCGATCGAATGGACGGATCGCTATCTGCTCTCCGACGATGCTCCCGACGCCGACGGCCGTCCGCACCGGCGTCAGCATGCCTCGGCCGACGGCCAGAAGAAATTCCTCGAACTGCGCGGCCGCGTCCGGTCGCTCACGCCGCGATGGGACTTGCTGGCCGCCGGATCAAATCCATTTCCCGCGCCGTACGCCTGGAAAAGCGCCTCGCTGACCTACAACGTCACGGATCTCTATCGGCAACTGGAGGCAGAGTTTCAGCGCGCCGGGGGCCTCTTCGTGCCGATCGAGTTGCAGGCGCCGTCCGATCTTTCGAAGATCCGCGAAACCGTCATTGTCAATTGCACCGGCTATGGCGCCCGTGCGTTGTTTCGCGACGAGAGCATCGTTCCGGTGCGCGGCCAGATCGCCTGGCTCATTCCCCAGCCGGATGTCGGTTACGGCGTCTTCTACCGTAACCTCAGCGTGCTCGGCCGGCGCGACGGCATCGTCGTTCAGCCGGTCGGCGAGAACGACTATTTCGGTTTCAACGACGACAACGAAACGCCTGACTACGCCGCCGCGCGCCAGGCGGTGGAAGACGCGGCGAAGCTGTTCAGCCGGGCCTGATCGGCCGCGATCCCCCGAAATGTGACGGCGCCGTGAGGCGGCCTCACTGCTGCGCGCCTGGGACGCGCCGCCGCACTTTCTGTTTGAATTCTGCGCCGCCGTGGTTCATTCGCTGCTGGACGCACAGGCGAGGGTGATCGATGCAGAATTCAGGCGACACCATGACATTGGAGACGGTCGCGAGCCCGCACGGGGATATCGCCCATGAGCGGGCGCCCGAAATCGTCGAGGCGCTCAACGCCCGGGAACCGGCGGACGCCGCCAAGCTGCTGCGCTCGCTGCCGGCCGAGAAGGCGATCGAGGTGCTCGACCTGCCGGGGCTCGACAACACCTGCGAGATCCTGGCTGAGCTGCCGACGGACACCGCGGTGTCGCTGCT
>NZ_JBJIAJ010000044.1:0-1024 GCF_045310925.1 Mycobacterium sp. SMC-15
GGCCAGCGCAAACACCATCGCAGGTCGGTGCGACTAGGTGAGGGAGCCACCAGCGGTAGGGTTCCCTCCCCCCTTGCGGGGTAGGGGAATCGCATATGGCGATGGAGGGGTGTTGCCAAGCGGTTGGAACTGGATTCTTTGGGTGTCTCTCGCTTCCCGAGGGAGACCAGAATGCGCCAACTCAAGCGCCTGCTTCGACCACTCAAGGACCCCCGCGCCAGCAACGTGCGGCACGATCTGGTGGAGATCATCGTCATCGCCTTGGCGGCGACACTGGCCGGCGCCAAGACCTGCACCGAGTTCGAGTTCTTCGGCAAAGGCCGAGAGGAGCTGTTGCAGCGGTTCCTGGAGCTCAGATCCGGCATCCCCAGCCACGATACGTTCAGCAACGTCTTCCGTGCTCTGGACCCGAAGGGGTTGGAAGCGATTTTGCGCAAGCTCAGCAAGGGCTTCGGCATCAAGGGCGTGGTCAGCATCGACGGCAAGGCGTTGCGCGGCGCCTTCATGCGTGGGCGGCAATCCACACCGCTGCATATGGTCAATGTCTGGGCGGCAGGCACACGCATGGCGCTGGCTCAAAGGAAGGCCCCCAATCGCAACGAGGTTGCCGGCGTTCTCGAAGTCCTCGCCTCGCTCGATCTGGACGGCGCTCTTGTCACTGCCGACGCCTTGCATTGCCGGCCCGATGTCGCGCAAGCCATCCGCGACCGGAAGGGCCACTACGTTCTGGCCATCAAGAGCAATCGCGGCCGGCTCTTCAAGGCCGCCAAGGCGTTGCTCGACACCGCCCGACGGCCTGCGCGAGCAAGCCAGCGAAGAACCGCCGCCCACGATCGCATCGAGCGCCGGCAAGCCATCATCGTGCCGGCACCGCAATTGGCGAAGCAACATGGCTTCCCCGCTATCGTCGCGGTCGGCCGCATCGACAGCTGGCGCGCAACTGCCGGCAAGCCTGCCAAGCGGACGGCCCGATACTTTCTGGCTTCGCGGCGGCTGTCGGCCAAGAAGCTGCTCGACGTCGTCC
>NZ_JBJIAJ010000045.1:0-1011 GCF_045310925.1 Mycobacterium sp. SMC-15
TGCCGGGGGCGATCCCCGGCACGCAGCGGTGGGACCGCAAGGCGATTGATTGGTATCTGGACCGGGCTTCCGGTCTGCCTACCGAAAAGACCGTCTCGGGCGATCCCCTCGCAGACTGGCAGGCTTCCAGGCGGAGGGCTGTCAGCTAGGAGAGCGTGATGCGCGTAGACCTGTTCGGCCTGTTCTGGTCCGACGCCAAGATCGGCGGCGGCAAGAAGCGTCGGTACTACTACGCGTGGAAGGGCGGCCCCCGCATCAAGGCGAAGTACGGCACGCCCGCATTCATCACCGAGTTCAACGAGCACATAGCGAGCAAGAAGACCGTGTCAGACGCCACGGTCTTCGCGCTCATCGTCGAGTTCAAAGCGTCGTCCGAGTACCGAGTGCTCAGCGACAAGACGAAGAAAGACTACCTCCGTTACATCGCCCTCATCGAGCAAGAGTTCGGCACGATGCCGATTGCGGCCGTCGAACAGAAGGGCGCGCGTGGCGTCTTCAAGACCTGGCGCGATGGGTTCGCAGACAAGCCTCGCAAGGCCGACTATGCGTGGACCGTGCTCGCCCGCATCTTCTCCGTCGCCAAGGATCGCGGACGCATCAGCGTCAATCCCTGCGAGCGCGGCGGCCGTCTCTACGAGGGCGGGGATCGCCTCGACAAGATATGGTCCGAAGCGCAGCTCGGGCTCATGATCGAGAAAGCCCCGGAGCGGATCGACGCGCTCATGCTCGCGATCTGGACCGGCCAGCGGGAGGGCGATCTGATCCGCCTGCGCTGGTCGGATTACGACGGAACCTACATCAGGCTCACGCAGCGCAAGACCATACGCCACGGCAAGGTCGCCAAGGCCAAGCGGGTCACCATCCCTGTCAGCCCCGTGCTCAAGACCTACCTCGACTCCATGAAGCGGGTCGGGCCGCTGGTGCTGACCAACTCTCGGGCCAAGCCGTGGACAGAGGACGGCTTCCGGTCGTCCTGGGGCGACGCCCTGATCGACGTGGGGATCAACGAGG